>NZ_WPCD01000173.1:0-7919 GCF_009741955.1 Halogeometricum sp. CBA1124
CGTAGGGGTCCATGTCTTGACCGAGTGCCGTAGGGGTCCATGTCTTCGACCGAGTGCGCTCACGGGCACCGGTGCCTGCTGCGCGGACGGGCGCACCGAGACGTTGTTGATGGGGAACGCGAGCACCTGTACTCCGTCGCCTGCGGCCGTATCGACGCCGACCGTGCCGGCCTGCGTCGCGACTGGTGCGAGACCGAGTGTGCCGACCAGACCGCCCGCGAGGACGATACCGGCCAGCAGGAGTTTGACTTCGATTCTATCGGCGATGTGGGCGTCTTCCACCATCACAGGTAGCCGTCGGACCGGTGCGACGATGGCGATAGACGCTCAGTATGCGGGGCGGCGGCCGAACGACCGACCCGGAGTATCTAGAGGCGCCCCGCCGTCGCCTCGTCCCGATAGTTCGCAACGGGTTCCACGGGAGAGGCGGTGCGACTGACAACTGTCGTTCACCGGGCGGACGCCCGGAGACGGACGGTGACCTCAGATGACTTCGACCAACGACGGACCCGAACCGACCGACTCGCACCGCACTGCCGACCGAACCGGCCTCCTCCACGCGGCGGAGGGCGTCGTCATCTACGACCGAGAGAACCCCTCGGGGTGGATCCAGTCAGCCGACGCCGTCTCGCTGGCGGACCGGTGCTGATACTTCGACGCACGTCCCCGACCTCCCGTGCGAACCTTAACATATGTTAACGAACATCACGATACTATGGACGACGTTCTCGACGGCATCGGCGGGGGGGTGATGGTCGTCGACGCCGACTGGCGCGTCACGAGAGCGAACGAGGCTGCGGCCGGACTGTTCGGTCGCGCAGACGCGAACCTGGTCGGTGCCGACGTCCGCGACGCGTTCCCGGAGTCGGTCGAATCGACCTTCGCGGGTCACTTCGGGGGCGCGGACGGGTCGCCGTCGGCCGTCGCCTTCGAGGACTACTTTCCGGCGCTCGAGACGTGGCTCGCCGTCCGGTCGGCCCCCGTCGACGACGGCATGGTCGTCTCCCTTCGCGACGTCACCGAACGGCGGCGGCTGGAGCGGACGCTGGCCGACCGTGAGGCCGAACTGGAGCGGCTCAATCGAATCAACGCAATCATCCAGGAGATAATCCGGGAACTGGTGGGGGCGACCACCCGCGAGGAGATAGAGGAGACGGTCTGTGAACGACTGGCGGCGAGCGACCTCTACGAGTTCACGTGGGTCGGCGAGCGCGAGGCGACGAGCGACCGGGTCGCCAGCCGAACCGCCGCCGGCGACTCCGACGGACTCCTCGAACTCGTCGACGACGACTCGCCCGACGCGCCCGAGACGCCCGAGCGCGCGGTCCTGCGCTCGGGGGAGACGCGCATCGTCCGCCGACTCGTCGAGGACGAGGCGGTGCCGGAGTCGGTCCGGCGCGTGGCGTTCGCCCGCGGGTTGCAGTCGGCCATCGCCGTCCCTCTCCGCTACGGAACCACGACGTACGGCGTCCTCGGCGTGTACGCGACTCGTCCGGACGCGTTCAGCGACCGTGAACGCGAGAGCTTGGAGACGCTCGGCGTCGCCACCGGGTTCGTCATCAACGCCGCCCGGCAGCGCAACCTCCTCCTGTCGGACACCGTCGTCGAACTGACGTTCCGCGTGACCGACGCGGCGGACGTTCTCGTCGCCGCGTCGGCGCGGTTCGACTGCTCGCTCTCGGTCGCCGGCGTCGTCCCCCTCGGCGAGGGAACGCTCCTCTGCTACGTCGCGGTTCGGGACGCCGACCCGCGAGCGGTCCTCGACGCCGCGGCGTCCCGAGACGGCGTCGAGGGCGGCCGCCTGGTCCACGAGACCGGCGACGACGAGGACGCGCAGGGGGGCTCTTCGAGGTGACGCTGACGGACGCGTCGCCGTTGCTGTCGCTGACGGAACTCGGCGCGACGGTCCGGACGGCGACGTTCGAGGACGGGGCCGGCCGACTGGTCGCCGAAGTCGCCCCGGACGAGACGTCAGAGCCGTCGTCGAGGCCGTGAGCGCGTCGTTCGCCGGGACCGAACTCCTCGCCAAGCGGGAGCGCCACCGGTCGGTCGAGACCGCACAGGAGTTCCGGAGTTCGCTCCACGAGCGCCTCACGGGCCGGCAGCGGACCGCCCTGCGCGTCGCCTACCACGGGGGCTACTTCCAGTCTCCCAGGGACAGCACGGCCGAGGAACTGGCCGACGGACTCGGTATCTCCTCGTCCACGCTGCACTACCACCTGCGTGCCGCGCAGTGGAAACTGGTCGACGCGTTCCTGCGGGGGGACGACTCGGAGCGACGCCGCGGCGAGACGGCCGAGTGGCACGGCGGGTCGGAGGCGCGATGACGGGCGCGGACGGGGACCGCTCGGACGACGACCGACCGACGACGACGCTGTTCGAGTCCCTCCCCGACCCGGTTCTCGCCTGCGAGCGAACGAGCGACCCGGACGGCGACGGGCGCGTCGTCCGCGACGTCATCCCGCCTTCGCGGCGGCGTTCGCCGTCGAGCGAGACGGCGTCGTCGGGACCCCGCTGGACGACGTGGCGTTGACCGGGGTCTCCGACGCGGGAGGGGACGACGCGCGCGGACGCGAGGTGTCGGACCCCCCGACCGCCGGTTCGCTTCTCGGCCGCGCCCGCGACGGCGACGCGCCCGTGGTTCCGTACCGACGCGAGGCCGGGGACGAGGCGCGGCGGTTCCGCGTCCGGTCGGTCTCGGACGAGTCGGTGCCCGGGCGCGGCTACCTCGTGTTCGACGACGTCACCGCGCTGGAACGGCGACGAGCGGAGGTCGCCGCGGCGCTCGCGGACCTCGAACGCGTCGCGAGCGTCGCGAGCCACGACATCCGGAACCCGCTGGAGGTGGCGAATATCCGGCTCGAAGCGGCGCGAGAGACGGGCGAAGACGTCCACTTCGAGAAGGTCGCGGGCGCGCTGGACCGCGTCGACGCCCTCGTCCGGGACGTACTCGCGGTCGGTGGAGAGGGCGTCGACCCGACCGATGCCGTCGCTCTTGGCGCCGTCGCCGCCGCCGCGTGGGACACCGTCGAGACGGGTGACGCCGTCCTCGTCGTCGACGAGGAGTTGCCCACGGTCCGCGGCGACGCCGACCGCCTCCGACGACTGTTCGAGAACCTGTTTCGGAACTCCGTGGAACACGGTTCCACGAGCAGTCGGGCTTCGCCCGACGACACCGCCGAGCGCGACGACGGCGCCGTCACCGTGACCGTCGCGCCCGACGCCGACGGCTTCGTCGTCGCGGACGACGGTCCCGGCGTCCCGGCGAACGCGAACCTCGAACGCGTCTTCGAGGCGGGGTACTCGACGGGGTCGGAGAACAGCGGGCTCGGACTCTCCATCGTCAGGCGAATCGCCCGCGGACACGGCTGGCGCGTCACCGTCGCGGACGACGGCGACGGTGGTGCCCGATTCCGGTTCACCGGCGTCGAACGCCTTGCGGGCGACGACGCGGACGAGTCGGGGGTCGGCGACCCGTCGGACGGCGCGGGCGAGTAGTCCACGAGCGCCGTCGCGGCCGCGCGCGGTCCGCGGCGGTCGGTCACAGTCGTCGAACGCCGAGTCGTCGCAGGACCGCGCGAACGGCGCGGGCCGACGCGGGCGACGCGGTCGGAGCGAGGACGGCCCCGGCGACGGCGGCCGAGGCGGCCGCAACGAACCAGCGCGAGGCGCGTGCGACGGTCCCGCCGGGCGCTTCGGTGAGTAGCACGGCGATCCACCACGCGCACTCCCGCCCGAGGACGAGCGCCCCGAACCAGCACAGTTCGACGAGCGGACCGACGGCCGCGGTGAGCGTCGCGATGCCCGGCGCGTAGCGGTCGGCGAGTCGGTCCAGCGTCTCGTCGACGAGACTCTTCAGGACGCGGTTTATCCGCCGGTGGTCCGCGTACTTCCCACGACGGCGTCGCCGACGCCGACCTCGCAGAGCGCGAAGGCGAGGTCGAACGCGACGTGCGCGTTGACGCCGAGGGCGGCGTGCTGCAGCACGAACGTCCCGTCGCGCTCGGCGGCCCGGAAGGCGACCCGCCACGCCGTGGGCAACGCCGCTTCCCGGCCGGTCTCGAAGGCGAGCGCGGCGCGGCGGTAGTGGTTCGCGAACTCGACGAGGTAGTCGGCGACCCACTCGGGGTCCTCGAACGCGCCGCGGCCGACGGCGGCGGCGACTTCCTCTGTGACGCGCGCGTAGACGGTGAGAAACACCGCCCGCCCGTCGCCGCGGTCCCGGAAGTACCGCTCCAGTCCGCGCAGCCGGATACGAGCGTCTTCGACCGTCTCGTACGGCTCCGCGAGGAGCGATAGCGCCCCGGGGTCGGCCTCGCGGGGCGGGCGAGTCGCGTCGACGGCCCGACGGCGTCGCTCCGTCCGGGGTCGCGGTCGCGCCGCTCTCCCGACCCCGTCGCCGCCGGGAACGGGTGCGCCGACGACGGCGAAGAGACAGACCGCATCGGAGACCGACACCGCCGAGACCGACGCGAGACTGGCGACGCCGGCGAGAACGGCGAGCACGCCGGTGAGGCGCCGCGCCCGGAGCGGTCGGCTCCGCTCTCGTTCGTCCGCGCGGTCCGCCTCCGGTCGGAGCGTCGTTCGATTCTGGACATGGCGTCGTGCTCCCGCGGCGCACCGGTCGATCGGCGCGCCACGTCAGACGAACGGCTCCGAACGGGATTGGATGGGAGTTCCCGATACTCCGAGGCGACCGAGCGCACAGACTCTAGATACGACGAGAGAACGTCGACCGGCGCGGAGAACGGGAGGCCGGTCCGAGAGCTAGGGTCGCCGCCCGGTCAGTTTCGCGCGGCCGACGACTCGCTTTTGGCCGCTTCGAGGGCGTCGAGCACCGGTTCGACCTCGTCGAACCGCGGCCCCCGCGAGAGGGCGTCTCGCTCTCGGTCCCACTCGACGAGTCCGGCGGCTTCGAGTTTCGGGAAGTGGACGTGTCGGAGTTCGAGTTCCAGCACGTCCGGTTCGTCGCCGTCCGCCATGCTCGGCCTGACCGGCGGTGCCCGGTCGCCGGAGTCGGCGAGTGCCAGCAGAATTCGTCGCCTGTACTCGTGGTCGAGGACGCCGAGCAGTTCGTCCAATCGACCGTCTGCGTCGACGTCGTGGTCTATCGATGACATGGTAGTTCCCCTCACACCGCGTCTCGTCCGGGCCCCGCCCGCGAACGCGGACGGCTCCGGGTCCCCTCAAACGACGCGTGTGATGTGCACCCACGTATCGTTTGGACGCCCGGCCGATTACTCTGGAGCCGGTTTATTCCGGCAATTTAAATACCCCCGTCGCCTCCGGCGTCCTGACGAACGCTCGAAACCGATGTTACTCGCCGAACTCACGCTCCAACACCCGATTCTCCTGAAAACGCTCGGTCGGGTCCCCGACATCGAAGTCGTCTGGCAGGAGACGCACAGACACGAGGACAGACCGACGCAGATGCTCTGTTGGATACGGGCCGACGACTTCGACGCGGTGGCGAGTGCGATGGCCGACGACCCGTCGGTGCGGGACTCAACCGTCGTCGCCGCCCTCGACGGCCGCCGCCTGTTCCGCGTCGACTTCACGGACCGCACCGCCACCATCGACGTCGTCCCGCAGTTGGTCGCCGTCGGCGCCGTCGTCGACGAAGCCGTCGGGACCGCCGAGGGATGGTGGCTCCGGATACAGTTCCCCGACCGAGACGCCGTCGAGTCCGTCTACGAGTTCTGCCGAGACCACGACATCCCCGTCACCGTCGAGCGACTGTACGAGCAGACCGACTGGGAGATGCAGCACGCGCCGGCGCTGACCGACTCACAGCGAGAGCTACTGTGCCAGGCGCTCGCGTCGGGCTACCTCGAAATCCCGCGGCGGTGCTCGCTCGCGGAACTCGCCGCCGAACTCGGCATCTCCGAGAGCGCGGCGTCGGAGCGCTTCCGCCGCGGCGTGCGCGGCCTCCTCGAACAGACGTTGGGCACGTAGCCGGTCGGAGAAACTGGCCCGCGCGCGACGCCGCTCAGAACTCCTCTGCGGTGTCGACGCCGACGACCACGCCGGACGCCGCGTCGTCGCCGCGACGACGGTACCGTCCCCGCTCTCCTCCCGAACTACAGTTCGTCGCCGCCCTTCGGCTTCCAGGTGTTGCCCTCGAGGACGACCAGGTCGTACCGCTTGAGGACGTGGAGCAGTTCGACCACCGCCTCGGCGTCCAACTCGGCGGCCGTCTCCGTGGGGAGGTTGTTGGCGACGGCGCTTCGGGTCCCCTCGCCCATCCGTTCCAGCGTCTCGAGGACGACTTCGACGTCCTGCAGCAGCGGTTCGACGCCCTGTCGGCGTTCCTCGGTGGGACTCAACCGCGACAGCACGTCGTCGTACGTCCCCGTAATCTCCATCGAAACTGTCACGTCGTCGGCCGCTGGCTCCGTCTCGTCGCTCATGGTCGTGGTACGTGCACAAATCGAGTTAGATGTTCCTATATCTCGCACGGAGAGATTCGTCTCGGCGCGACGTGAGAACGAAACGAGGCGAGCGAGAACCGGTCGGCCGGATACGGTCTCAGCGGCCGTCCGCCTCGGTCAGTCGGAGGCGATACTCGAAGTACTCGTCCCCGTACCGAATCAGGTCGTGCGGCGGATACTCGTCCGCGCCGGCGTCCTTCGTCACGTTGCCGTCGACGTAGGCGCGTTCGTCCAGTCGCTTCAGCACCGAGACGAAGGCGTCGGGGAACGGGTGTTCGGCGCTGTAGCCGTCGCCGCTCTGCGCTCTGCGGAATACGTCCCGTTCGGCCGACGAGAGCGACGTGGGGTCGATTCGCGCGCCGACGAGGCGGCCGCGCAGGACCGTCTCCATCTCCGCTTCCGTCTCGGCGACCGGTTCCGCGACCGGTCGGTACACCGCCTCGTGAAACGTCTCGCGTTCGACTTCGACGCGCCAGATTCGGTCGCGGTGAGCGACGTACGCCGGCCCGTCGTCCGCGAGGAGTTCGCTCGACTCGACGGCCGACTCGTCGCGGTAGACGTAGCCGCCGCGCTGGACGAGTCCCCACGGGACGCCGCCGACGTCGCCGCGGGCGCGGGCCGCCATGTAGGCAATCTGTACCGCCCGTTCGTCCGACTGCGGGAGCGCAGCCTTGTCGACGTGTTCGGGCGCGCCGGACTCGTCCTCGCCGAGTCGCCCCTCGTCGTACAGTCGGAGCACCGGGCGGGTCACCGTCTCCTCGCCGACGACCACCTCGTCGAGGCGGTAGTACCGCCCCTCGTACTTCGCCCACTGGGGTTCGCTGCGCGGGAACGGCTCGACGTACTGCGTCGTGAACTCCGACCCGTTCACGGCCGCGGCGAGGGCGTCCTCGTCCCACGGCACGCGCGTCTCGTTCAGGTCGCGGACGTACCGGTCCCGCAGCGTCGCGGTTCGGTCGTACAGGTGGAAGTCGATGGTCGCGGTCGGTTCGCCGTTCCCACCGCTCCCGAGTCCGGTCGAGCACCCGGCGAGCGCGGAGAGTCCGGCCGCGCCGACGGCCGCGAGTGCGCGCCGCCGAGAGCATCGGTTGGAGGGCATCGTCGGCCCGTCACGCTACCGTGACTAATGTCTTCGGTGTCTCTGAGAAATCGCGGCGGGGGGCGGTGACCGATTCAGGCCGACTCGACCGACTCAGGCCGACTCGACGGCCTCGACCAACTCGTCGTAGTCGGGTTCGTTCTCGGGCGACCCCGCCTCCCACGCGTAGGTGACGGTGCCGTCGTCGTCGAGGACGTACACCGCGCGGTTGGCGACGCCGTACAGGCCCAGGTCCGCGACGTCTATCTCCAGCCCGTACGCCCGAATCGTCTCCCGGCTCATGTCGCTGACGAGGGGGAAGGTGAGGTCGTGTTCCTCGCGGAACGCGTTGAGCGTGAACGGCGAGTCCGCGCTGACGCCGTACACCGACGCGCCGGCGTCCTCGAACC
>NZ_WPCD01000383.1:0-1036 GCF_009741955.1 Halogeometricum sp. CBA1124
CCGCGACGTGGTCGGGGTCGCGTACGAGTAGCCGACCCCCGCACCGCGGATCTCAGATTCTGCGAACGAGCTTCACGCGATAACTGTCGGAGCAACGACTATATCCTCTCGACGCCAAGTATTTACTACAGAATGAGTACCAATTTCTCAGGCTGCGGTGTGGTGCCGTCGTTCTACGGTGATCCGCAACACGAGACGGATTCGCCGACCGACGCCGAACGCGTGGGGGTCAGCACGTCGACGCCCCAGTCTGAGCGCGCGTTGTACGACTACGCGCAACGCTCCCGCGGCGGGACGCCCGGCCCGGCGAACGCGCTCTCGGCGGACGCGCAGACGGCCTGAGACGGGCCACCGACCGCCCGTCGCGACTCGGGGCTTCAGGGGACGACGGTGACGGGAACGCTCTCGTCACGCACCACCGTCTCCGCCGCGCTCCCGAGGATGGCGCGCTCGATGGTGCCGGAGCCGTGGTGTCCCATCACGACGTGGTCGATGTCGCGTTCGCGCACCAGTCGCAGAATCTCCTTGCCGACCTGATTTCCGGGGACGACGTCCAACTCCAGGAGCGACAGTTCCGGCTCCGAGTCTAAGTCGGTACCCGCGATGGCGTCTCGCGCGCGGTCCAACACGATGTCCGTCGCGTCCGTCTCGCTGTCGGAGAAGTGGACGACGTGGAGTTCGGCGTCGAATCGGACCGCGAGTTCGACGGCGAACTCCACGGCGCGGATGCTGCAGTCGGAGCCGTCGATGGGGGCGAGAATCTTCATATCCGCCGTACGGAAGGGAGATCCAAAGAGGTAGGTGTTATCGTCCGAGGGCGTCGAGCGCTTCGGCCGCCTCGCGCGCCGCTTCGAGGTGCTGTTTGGCCCGACGGGGTTCGTCCGCCGCCGTCGCCCGTCGCGCGTGTCGGGTGACGGCTTCGAGGAGCGACTCGCGCGCCGTCTGCATCGAGGCACCCGTCTCCGGTGCCGTCGTCGCGGGCGTCGCTGTCGCGTCCGTCGCTGTCGCGTCTGCCGTCGTCGCGGGCGTCGCTGTC
>NZ_WPCD01000301.1:0-2801 GCF_009741955.1 Halogeometricum sp. CBA1124
AATAGGTGTCCCTCCGACGTGTCTCGACTCCCCAACCCAATCAGGCGCAGCATCGTCGTCATCGGTCTCGTCCTCGCCCACTTCGGCGTCGTCGACCGCGAGAGAGCCGTCAGGACGGCCGAACTCGCGTGGCCCCGCATCGTCACCGGCATCGCGCGCATGTCGAAGAACGCGGTGGACGTCGCCATGGTCGGCATCGCCTCGGGCACCGCCGCCATCACCGGTGTCGGCTTCGCCGGGCCGTACTGGGGTGTCGCGTTCGCCCTCGGCGGCGGCGTCGCGGCCGGAACCCTCGCCCTCGTCTCACAGCGCTACGGCGCGGGGCGTTCGGACGGGCTCGGACTCGCCGTCCGGTCCAGTTCGCTGCTCGTCCTCATCGCCAGTCTCCCCGTGACGGCCGCCTTCTGGCTGTTCTCGACGCAGTTCATCGCCGTGCTGACGGACAACGCCGAGGCGGTCGAACTGGGCGCGCGCTACCTCCGACTCGTCGGTATCGGCGTCCCGTTCGCGGGGCTGAACCTCGTCGGGAGTCGTACGCTCGTCGGCGCGGACGACGCCTACATCGCCATGCTGCTCCGCTCCGGCGGTGCCGTCGTCAACGTCGTCCTCAGCGCGACGTTCATCTTCGGCCTCGGCATGGGCGTCGAGGGCGCGGCGGTCGGAACCGTCCTCTCGAACGTCGTCGTCACGGCCGCGTTCGCCCTCGGACTGGCGCGCGGCGGCCTCCCCGTCGTCGGCGAGTTCCCCATCCGAATCGACCCGTTCGGACGGTACGTCGACCGGGACACCGTCTCCGACATCGTCTCCATCGGACTGCCCGTCTTCGGACGCTCGCTGGTCTGGACCGTCGCGGAGTTCCCGATGCTCGCCATCGTCGACGGCTTCGGCGAGAACGTCGTCGCGGCGTTCGTCATCGCGCGGCGCATCTGGGGGCTGATGAACACGCCCGGGTGGGGCTTCGGACTGGCGTCCTCGAGTCTCGTCGGGCAGAGCCTCGGCGGCGACGACGAAGACACCGCCGAGGCGTACGGCCGCGAGATAGTGCGGTTCGCCGTCGCCACGTACGTCGTCAGCGCGGTTCTCGTCGCCGTCTTCGCCGAATCCATCGTCCGCCTGTTCGTGAACGACCCGTCGTCGCCCGCGATTCCCGTCGCGGTGTCGCTCGTCTACGCCGCCTGCCTCGCGGTGGTGATGCAGGGCGTCTCCGGCGCCGCCGCCGGACCGCTGGACGCCAGCGGCGACACCCGCGTCCCGTTCTACAGCCAACTGCTCGGCATGTTCGGCTGTTCCATCCCCATCGCCTACCTCGGCGCGCAGACCGGGCACATCGAAGCGCTGTACGTCGCGTTCCTCGCGGAGACGACGGTGCCGGCCGCCATCAACTACTACCGCTTCACCACCGGGAAGTGGAAGCAGGTGAGTCAGAAGTACCGCCCCGGCGCGTCGGCGGGCGATTAATCGCCGCCGCCGACGCCGTAGACGTACGCCGCGACGCCGAACAGGAGGAGCGTCCCGACGGGCCACGCCATCCGGCCGGGTTGGACCGAGAACCCCCGCGCCAGCGACAACTGGGCGACGCCCGCGACGGCGAGGAGTCCCGCGACGACGCGCCTGTCGTCGTACCCGACCCGCGGGCCGACGACGGCGAACCCGAGTGCGAGGAGGTAGAGCGCCACCGACAGCGGCCACGAGTTGATGTAGTCGGGCAGTCCGGCGGTGTAGACGAACAGGAAGTCGGTGAGCGTCGTCACGCCGAACGGATTCGTGTTGACCAGCCCCCACGCGAAGACGAGCGTGGCGTCCCGGTCCGAGAACACCTGCACGGACCACGGGACGAGGAGGAGTGCGAGGAGTGCGGGGACGGTCCAGTCGGGCGTTCGAGACACGTCCGAACGTCGGGTGCGGCGCGAGAAGAAGGGCACGGTCCGGGTCGAGGCGACGCACCGGCGTCACGGCCTCGGGCAGGCGTCCTCGCTCCGTACGGTCCGCTCCGGTGGCTCGACCGTCGTCGGCCCGTAGTCGAAGTCGTAGACGATTCGCTCTCGCACCGTCGGACCACCGAACCCGCCGCCGCGTTCGCGTTCGACGACGACGCGGAGGGGGAGCGCGGAGTCGGGAGCGAGATAGAGCGTCGCGCGGAGGTTCCCGGCCCCGGCGTTCGTCCGCCGCACCTCGTCGTCGCCCGGGACGCCCGCCGACAGCGACGACAGTTTCGAGCGGTCGGGGACGACTTCGACGACGCGGGCTCGCTCGCCGTCCACCGTGTCGGTCCCGCGGTCGTAGACGCGCGAGACGCCGAACAGGCGTCGCTGGCCGCCGAGCATCGTGTACGCGGTCCACGACCGGTTCTCCGGGAGCGCCGTCGCGTACGAGACGTCCTCGACGTTGACGTACCGCGAGTACGGGCACGGCGTGTAGAGCGTGTGACCGCGGACGAACCGCGTCTCGCTGTCGGCGTCGAAGCCGCCGCCGTCTTCGCCGAGGGCGATTTCGATGCGGTACGCCCGTTCGGAGCGGTTGAACGCGCCGCGGCCGTGGTAGGCGGCCGTCCGACGCTCGTCGCCCCGTTCGACGACGACGCTCCCGCCGACGGTGAACGAGTACGCGGGCACGTCCGCCGTCGCCGCGGCGGTTCGGTTCGCGAGTCGCTCTGCGGCCGGGTCGCTCGGTGGACGGCGGTCGGAACGCGGCCGCCGGCCCGACGCCGCGCCGAGAGCGAGGGCGACGAGGAGGCCGGCGACGGCGAGGCGTCTGGTGGAGGGCACGAGTCGAACGATGTTCGGTATCGGGTGAGAAAACCT
>NZ_WPCD01000300.1:0-2866 GCF_009741955.1 Halogeometricum sp. CBA1124
CGACCGGAGATTCCGCGCCACTCGACCGGACGATGGCGAATCGAGACCACACTCCCTCTCGAGCGACCACCGGTCGAACTTCTCCAGCAGTTCGCGGACGCGCACGCGACGTTCGCGGAGTTCGGGGTTGTTCGTGTCGTACTCGCCGCGCACCTGCTTGACGATGAGTTCGGAGTCCCCGCGGACGTCCACCTCGTCGAAGCCGTACTCCGCGGCGACTTCGAGGGCGCGGATGAGCGCCTCGTACTCCGCGCGGTTGTTCGTCGTCTTCCCGATGGTGTCGGAGCCCTCGCCGACGATGCCCTCGGAGGTGACGATGGCCCACCCGATGGCGGCGGGGCCGGGGTTGCCCCGACTCGCGCCGTCGAAGTAGACGTGCGCCCGCCCCCCGCGTTCCTGCAGGAGAGCGAGGAGGTCCGACGGCCGTGCCCCCTGCACGACCACCTTGTCGTCGTACGCGACGGCGTTGGCGTCGCCGCGGGACGCCCGCCAGCGTTCGTACTCGGTGTGTCCCTCCTCGACGGTGACGCCGGCCTCGGTCAACCGTCGTCGGGCCTCCTCGGGGTCGCAGTCTACGGTCGGCATACCGGACGAAGACCGAGTGCAGAAAAGAAGGGTTCGGTCCACCCCGACCGGCCGCGGTCGACGCAAACGGTTATGTGCGGCCATTTCACACTACATGCAATGAAAACAGAAAGTACGGGGAACGATGATATCCTCGAACTACTCTCCCGGCGGGACGAAGTCGCCGACGACGTCGAACGCCGGGGGGAGGTGGTCGTCGACCGGACGGAGACGGCCGAACTGACCCGACACCGACGGGTCCACGTCGTGGAGTCGGAGTCGTCGGAGACGCTGCCGCGGTCGACGTACGAGAGCGAGCGACGCCGGCGGACGCTCCGACCGAACCGGTGGGAGCACGCGCCGTCGAAGTTCCGTTCGAAGGACATCGACTACGTCACCGACGAGTCGCCCGACGAGTGTTCGGGGTGCGGCGGTGCGGGACGGACCCCGTGTCCGACGTGCGACGGGTCGGCGGAGGAGACGTGCCCCGACTGCGACGCGACGGGCGTCGTCGACTGCGAGGGATGCGGGGGTGCCGGACGGAACGACTGCAGTACCTGCCACGGGTCCGGGACGGTGACCGAACGGGTCGACCGGCCCTGCGGACAGTGCGACGGCAACACGTCGATACGCTGCCCGTCGTGCCTCGGCGACGACGACGACTGTCTCAAGTGTACCGGTGACGGGGTCGTCTCGTGTCCTCGGTGCCGCGGACGCGGAACGGAGACCGAGGCTCGGGACCGCCGGTGCGGCAACTGCGAGGGCACGGGATGGCGGACTTGCGGGGACTGCGGTGGCGAGAAGACGCAACGATGCGGCCGGTGCGAGGGCGGCGGCCACATCACGTGCCGGGAGTGTTCGGGCGCGGGCGACGTCGAGTGCGAACGGTGCGAGGGAGACGGCGAGACGGTGACGGCGACCCTCGGGACGATGGCCTTCTCGAGTTCGAAGGAGTTCGAGGTCGACGCCGCTCACGTTCCCGAGTCGCGGTTCAAGAAGACGGACGGCGACGGCGTCTCGACGACGTGTCCCGTCGACGGCGACCGACCGCCGGCCGAGAACTGGTCGGGGACCCACCTGTACCGACACGAAACGAGTCGGTCGAACGCCGACTGCCAGCACCTCGTGTACGCGTACGACGACGACCGGTACACCGCGTCGCTCGTGGACGGGGAACTCCGGTACGACGACTTCCCGAACGACCCCGACCACCTCGACGAGATGATATCGTCGGCGTTGAACCGCGGTTACTTCGATCTCCTCTCGCCGACGGACGACCCGGACGGGGTCGCGGCCGCCTTCCGCCGTGCTGTCGGCGACGCGGTCAAGTTCCTTCTCGTCTCCGCCCTCGCTTTCGGCGCGCTGTTCGCCGCGACGACTCTCGCCGGGGCGGACCTGTTCACGGCTGTCGGCGTCGTCGTCCTCGCACTCGTCGCGGTCGCCGTCGCCGCCATCCTCGTGGGCGACCGCGACTACTCGGGACACGGTACCGATCGGAGTTCACCCGTGTGTTCGCCCTTGGACTTCGCGCCGTCGGCCCTCGCTGGTCTCGGGGCGGCCCTCACCTTCGTCCTCGACGTGGGGTCGGTACAGGACCGGTGGCTGGTCGTCGCGTTCGCGGTCGGACTCTGGGCCGCGCACGGCAGGCGATGGCTCGATTTCGAGGCGCGGAGACTCGCGTTCAGATCCGCCCGGCGCGCTGCGTTGCTCGACCGTCTCACGACGGACGAGGAGACGCTCTCGAAGTTCGCTCTGGGCGACCGGCTCCCGCCCGCGAACCCGACTCCCGGCGCGTGGTTCTACGACAGGTCGAGTACCGCCGTCTTCACCGTCGGCTGGATGGGGAGCGCCGTCTGTTTTGCGGCCGCTCTCGTCGCGGGGGGCGACGGGGGGACGGCGACCGGAGCGGCGAACGGCGTCCTGTCGCTTCTGGCCGTCCTCGCCGTCGCCGTCGCCGTCGCGCTCTCGACGGTACTGCTCGGAGAGTCCGACGATTGAGGAACGGCGGCGTCCGACGGTCGACCGCCCTACCCGAAATCCGGCCAAGGGTTTAAGTTCGACGCGACAGCGAATATAAAAAATGCGATGACACGGCCTACTCGCCAGCGGGAGCGAGACAGTGATAGAACACGGTGGCAGGGTGAACGCGAGGAGGACGCTGCCGAAGACGAGGATGATATCGACATCGAGGACATGGACGAGGAGGACCTCGTCCGGACCGGGGACGGTGAACTCATCCACGAACCGACCGGCATCGTCGTCGAGGAAGAACAGATAGACCCCGGTCCGGAGTGGCGGGCGT
>NZ_WPCD01000359.1:0-1420 GCF_009741955.1 Halogeometricum sp. CBA1124
GTCGAGGGCGTCGCGACCGTCGAGGACGTGGACGCGTTCGTCGCCGCCGTGGGCGCAGTCGCCGACGAGACGGGCGCGACCGTGCAGGTGTTCGACGCGCGGTACGTCGTGAGCGAGACGCACCTCCGCCGCGCCGTCGAACTCGCGGACCGCGCCATCGAACGGGGCGAGAACGTCGCCCGCGACAGGGCGGTGGAGATTCTCTTGTACGCCGCCGGTCGGCGGCAGATAGACGACGCACTGGCGATGGGCGTCTCCGCGGGGGAGACGCCGGTGGTGGCAGTCGTGGACGGCGGCGACGAGAGCGAGGCGGCGGCGCGACTCCGTGACCTGTTCGCCCCGCGACAGACGCTCGGCCGGTACGACGAGGAACGCGTCGGCGAGTTCTTCGACGTGACCGACGCCGAACTCGCGACCGTCGACGGCGATATCGAGCGTCTCGTCTGCGAGCGGGTGGCGCTGCTGAACGTCGAGAAGTGAGCGAACCCCTTCGTTTCGTGTGGAGAATCCGAGCCGTCGCTCGCGGCCGATACCCCTTCGTTTCGACTGGAGAACGGGAGACTGCGCGTGTGTTCGGCGTCGAGACGAAACGCGAGGACGGCGACGCCGAACCGAACTGGGGATTACCGACTAACGGGAGCGGGGACTAAAACGATTCGAATCGAGAGCGCCGGTGGCGGTCCGACGGCGGCCGGTTCGGAGGTGGCCAGTTCGGCGGGGGTCGACGGTGTTCGCTTCGACGGCAGTCGACGTCGCGACCCGTCGGCTTGTATTCACAGCCACATACCCTACGTCGGCGGCGGCGGAACGACCGGACGCCCCGTTGGACGGGACCCCTCACGGCTCTGGAGGGTGGTCCCCGCGTGCTCTCGTCCGCGGGCACTTCCGCGCCGGAGCGACCGGCGCACGTGGCGACGCGCTTCTCACACCGGTTAGCCGGTCCATACTTGTATGGGAGACGCGAGAAGGTCGGCCCGATGGCCCCACACGCCGTCGAATCTCGCGTCTGCCTCGACTGTGCTCGCGACGACCTCGCGCGGGAAGACGAGGTCCTCGAACGCTGCCCCGACTGCGGCGGACCGATTCGATAGCCCGGGCGGTCGGCGCACGCATCCGCGGCGTGGGGGGAGCCTGCGCGATTCGCCGGGACGAACGTCGAACAGTCTCCGTTCGGAGACTGTCAACCGACTGAACGGACGGTAGTCGTTATTCCTCTGGACCGAATACTGTCACCTATGGAAGAATTCCGCTGGACGCGGCTGACGGACGACGAAGTGGACGCGTTCCTCGGCGACGGCGGCACGGGGACGATATCGTTCGCGACGGACGCCGGGGACCCGCCGTTCACGCTCCCCGCCTCCTACGGTTACGACGAGGCGTCGGGCAGTCTCTACTTCCGACTCGCCTTTCCGCCGGGGAC
>NZ_WPCD01000277.1:0-3732 GCF_009741955.1 Halogeometricum sp. CBA1124
GTCCGACGCCGGCGTCGGCGAGCACCTCGGCCGCGACGCCGGATTCGGAGGCGGTGCCGACTCAGTCCGTCCCGGTCCCGCCGGCCGGTTCGTCCTCGTCGTCGACGGGGGTGAGGTCGAGGTCCGACTCGTCGGTGAGCGCTTCGACCTCGTCCTCGTCGAGTACCTCCTCGCCGACTTCGAGGCCGAACTCGGCGGCGCGTTCGCGCCAGAACTCGCGGTACCCCTCGTGCTCGACGTCGCTCGTAACCGTCGTCTCGCCCCGTTCCAGTCGCGCCTGCTTCTCGCGGACCTCGGCGATGAGGTCCTCGGCGAGGTCGGTCGAGAGTTGGCCGCTCAACTCCGCCTCCGTGATGGCGCTCTCCTCGGCCTGTAGAATGCGCCGTTCGCTCTGCAGTAGTTCCTGTTTGAGCAGGGAGGGCTCCCGCTCCAGTAGCGAGCGGATGACGTGCTCGAGTTCGCGCTTCTCGCGCCCGTACTCGCGCTTGAACCGTTCGTACACGCCGGTCCGGATGAGGTTCTGCGCGTGGAGGCGTTCGGCCTCGTTCAGCGCCTCGTCAACCGCCTTCGCCCGCGTGAGGAGGAGGTCGTACAGTTCCCGTTCCTTCCCGGACGTCTGCACGCCCACCGCGCGGAGGAACCGCTTCATCGACAGGCCCTGGACGACGAGGCTGAACGCGGCGATGCCGAACACGAGGACGCGGAGTTGCTGCCGCGGTCCGACGGACTCCGGCAGTCCGAGGACGAGCGCGATGGGTATCGAACCGTGGAGGCCGCCCCAGACGAGGACGTGCTGGTAGTTCCGCGGCACGTTCGCGTCCGAGAGCCGGTTGGCCACCTCCGTCAGGGGGTAGACGGCGACGGCGCGCGCGGCGAGGACGAGGACGATGGCGGGCAGCAGCAGTTCCGCCTCGGCGATTATCTGCCGAATCGGCGTCTTCACGCCGAGCAGGAGGAAGATGAACGTGTTGACGACGTACGCGGCCGTCTCCCACGTGTTGAACACGGCCGTCTTCGTCTGCGCCGACATGGCGTACTCGCGGCCGCGGTTGCCGATGAGAAGCCCGGCGGCCACGGTGGCGATGACGCCGCTGACGTGGAGGTAGTGCTCGGCGACGAGGAACGCCCCGTAGGCGAGGACGACGGTGAGGACGATCTCGGTCATGTGCTCGTCGAGGTTCGCCATCACGCGGTAGACGAGGTAGCCCGCCGCGAGTCCGACGACGGCGCCGCCGCCGGCCGAGACGACGATGCCGCCCGCGAGTTCCCCGACGCCCGCTATCGTCGCGAGGTCCGCGGCGCTGTCGCCCGCCTCGACCAGCGCGAGGAGGGCGGAGAAGATGACGACGGAGATGCCGTCGTTCAGCAGGCTCTCGCCCTCCACGAGGACGGCGAGGCGGTCCGGCGCGCCCACCTGCTTGAACAGCGCCAACACGGAGACGGGGTCCGTCGGGAGGACGATGGTGCCGAACAGGAGGCCGATGAGCAGGGTGTAGCCGAGCAGTTCCGTGGCGACGAGTCCGACGACGACGATGGACGCCGCCAGTCCCACCGTCGCGAGCGTCAGCATCACCGGGAAGTTCGACCTGAACTCGTCGATGTCCGTCGTCGCCGCCCCCTCGAACAGCAGGGGCGGCAGGACGACGAGGAGGATGATGTCGTGCGTGAGCGTGATGTCTATCTCCAGTCCGACGATGGACGCGCCGAACCCCGCGATGAGGAGCGCGATGGTGTACGGGATGCGTCCGATTTTGGCCAGTACCGCGCCGACGCCGCCCGCGATGAGAAAGACGGTCAACAGGTCGATGAGTTGTTGTTCCAGCCCACTCGCCATTGACAGTTCGTTCTCGGGGCCAACGGTTAGGTTCGGTGGCAGGCGGACGGAGGGTGCGGAGGGGGCGGCGGAGCGAGGGGGCGACGGAGCGCGGTGACAAGGAGAAGGCGATGGGGGCCCTCAGAGCGGGCGCGTCGGGGCGACGTCACCGACGGGCGTCGCGTCCCGCCACACCCACTCGAACAGGTCGTTCCCGAACCGCACCGCGGTGTCGGAGTCGGCGACCAGTTCCGTACTCGGGTCGTACGACCCGTCCAGTCGCGGCAGCGAGAGGAACGTCGTTCCGTCGGCGACGGCGAGGGCGAACGACACGTCCGCGACGCGGACGGTGAGGTTCTCGGGGATGGGGACGTCGCCGTCGTCGTGCCGGCGAACCTCGTCGACGACGGCTTCGGTGACGAGGAGGCGGCCGGGTCTGTCCTCGCACACCTCCCGGAGCGTCTGTCCGAGGTCCGGGAAGTGGACCGGCGAGACGACGGCCACCTCCGCGGCGTTCCGGAGACTGTCGTGGATGAGCCGAATCGCGCCCGCCGGGTCCGTCTCGGAGACGCGAAACACGTCCAGCCCTTCCAGTTCGGACAGGCGGGCACGGAAGGGGTCGGGGAGCGCTCGGATGTCGTGGGTGCGCCAGTAGTCGAGGTCGGTCCGAAACGTCGACTCCAACCGCCGCCGCCGTTCGACGCGTCCGCGACGACGATTCCCACGCCGGTGAGTCGGAGTCGTTCGCCGTCGTCCACTTCGAGCACGCCGTGCTCTCGGAGGTCGTTCACCGCCGCGTAGACGCCCGACTCGCTGGCGTCGAGGGCGGAACAGAGCGCCCGGGTCGTCGCAGACTCCGCGGCGAGCGTCGTCACGACGGACTCGCGAGTGGTGGAACTCGTGACGTACTCGACGACCGGCGGTGCCCCGTCTTCGTTCACTCCTTCGAGTCGACGTGGTGCGAACCTAAACCCAACGGTGCGGCCTCGGTGACCGCAGGGGCCGAAGAGTTGCGGGGAAAAGGTGGGGCGGCAGATGAGGTGCGCGTCGTCGACTGGCGGGGTCGACTTCGAGGGGTCTCACGTCCCACGGACGGACCTGCACGGGCACACGTCCGCTGGGACGTATCGTTCTGAGTGCGCATCCCACTTCAAAGTTTATCAATTCTGACAATAATTCTCCGGGCGAATTTCAAAGTTCCAGTCCGACTTGAATCTCTCGCCCCGACTGGAAGCAGGGGGTCGGGGCCGCGGGTATCTGTCAGCACGACACGACAACCTCGAAACGCATTTACTGTGTGTCCCGGTATGTCGTGGCGTGGATAGAGACGCCGCCCGGACGCTCGCTCTCGCCCTCCTCGCCGTCCTCGCCCTCGGTGTCGCCGCGGCCACCATCGACACGGCCGTCACCGGCGGGTCCGGCGGCGTCGGAGGCGGGGTGGGTCCCGCGACTGGAATCGGACCGTCGGACGAGAGCGGTGTCGGCGTGGACGACACGGAAGGCGGCACGGGCACGTTCGGTTCGCTCTGCCTGCCCGCCCTGACGGAACCGGCGGCTATCGCGGCCATCCTCGCCGTCTTCGTCGGGCTCTTGGCCCTCGTCTACTACGACACCCGGTCGCTGTTCCCCGTCGCCGTCTTCGGCATCACGTTCGGCATCCCCGGTTACGTCTTCTGGGCGCTTCTCACCTCCTGCCGAGGAGTCGAGTTCTCCGGCACCGGTCTCGGCGCGAGCAACGGGACGTTCTCGCTGCCGCAGGGCGGCGGCGGCCTCCCGGGGGCCGGCGAGGGTCCGGTCTCCCCGCCGACGGCGATATTCGGCTTCATCCTCCTGCTGGCACTCCTCGGCGCCGTCGCCCTTCTGTTCGTCTCGACGGGCGACGACGAGGTGGCCGAACGCGAGACGGTCGACGACGACGA
>NZ_WPCD01000313.1:0-2429 GCF_009741955.1 Halogeometricum sp. CBA1124
GCCGCGTTCGAGGACGGCGGCGTCCTCGTGGACGGCGGCCACCCCACCGCCCGGTTCACCACCGACCGCCCGGCCGACGGCGACTGGACCGTCCCCCCGGTCGCCGTCCGCCACGCCGTCCCCGACGACTGGCGCTTCGTCGTCGTCGTCCCCGACGCCGACTCGGGCCGGAGCGGCGAGGAGGAGGACGAGAGCATGCGCTCCGTGGTCGAACGCGCCGACCCCGGCGTGGCCGACCGCATCTCGGGCGTCCTCTCCCGCCGACTGCTCCCGGCCGTCGCCGACGGGAGCGCCGCGCGGTTCGGGGAGGCCGTCTCGGAAATCGGGCGGCTGAACGGCGCGTGGTACGCCGACGAACAGGGCGGCGTCTACCGTCCGCCGGTCGGCGAACTCGTCGCGTCGCTGGAGGACGACCCCGCCTGCTACGGCGCGGGACAGTCGTCGTGGGGGCCGGCCGTGTACGCCGTCACCGACGCCGACCACGCCGACGCGGCGCGGGCGGCGGGACGGGCCGCCCTCGACGCCGCCGACGTGGCCGGCGAAGTACGCCTCGTTCGCGGGCGAAACGAGGGCGCGACGATTCGGCGAAACGGTTAACGGACCCCGACGTGAGTCCGGGGCATGAGCAGTATCCCGTTCGGCGTCTCCCGCCTCGACCGCATCGTGGACGGCGGCGCACCGCCCGGTTCGGTCGTCCTCCTCGCCGGCGAACCCGGCGCGGGCGCCCGCGAGTTCATGTTCACGAGCGCGACGATGAACGCCGTCTACGAGGCCGACGACGACCTGTTCGACCTCTACTACGGCGACCTCCACGAGGACTCCGAGCCCCCCTCGGAGGTACACTACCTCTCTTTCACCGACGACGAACGGAGCCTCCGGCGGGAGATGTCGTACGTGTTCGACCGGTCGCTCGTGGACGCCGCCACCGACCGAATCCGGTTTCACGACCTCTCGGCGACCTACTTCCGGCCCAGCCCGATTCCGCGCGAGTGGTATCAGGGGGAGGCGACGACGCTGCAGGACCTCGGCGAACGCCACAACCGCGAGTCGGTGCTGACGGCGCTGGGCAACTACCTGAGCGAACACGCCAGCGGCAACCTCGTCGTCATCGACTCCATCACCGACCTCGTGGCTGGCATCTCCGACGAGATGTCGTGGAACGACATCGCGATGGTGATGCGCGGCGTCAACAAGGCGGCGTACCGGTGGGGCGGACTCATCCTCGCACTCGTCGGACGCGACACGCTCGAACGGACCGAACTCGCCCACCTGATGGACGCCGTCGACGGGACGCTCCAGTTCGAGTGGGAGACCGGTGGCTCCAAGCGGGCGCGAACGCTCGTCGTCCAGGAGTTCCGCGGCGTCCTCTCGCAACTGGAGTCCGAGGACATCGTCCAGTTCGAGACGCAGATACACGACGGCGGGTTCGACGTGAGCGACGTCAGGAAGATTCGCTGACCGTGCCGTGCGCCGCGCTGCCAATCTTTAAGTCAGAATAACGTAAGGTTCTGTTGAATGGGAGGGGAACGGGCGAAGACGCTGTCTGACGAACTGGAGCGGTGGGTCGAACAGAAGACCGCGGAGTCGGACGTCGACCGGTCGGAACTGGTGCGGCGAGCGCTCACGGCGTACCGTCTCGTCGACGAGGGCGACGAGTCGTTGGCGACGCCGGTCGAGCGACTGGACCGACTCGACGGCCGCGTGGCCGACCTGGAGGCTGACCTCGACGAGAAGGTGACGGACGTGCGCGAACGCGTCATTCAGGTCAAACGCGAGGCCGACGCGAAGGCCCCGGCGGACCACGACCACCCGGAACTGGCGAGCGACGTGGCGGCCGCGGAGTCGGAGGCCGAGCGAGCGCACGACGCCGTCGCGGAGGTTCGCGAGACGGTCTCGACGCTCCAACGGCGACTGGACGACGGTTTCGAGAACTACGAGGAGGTGCTGGAGTACCTCACCGACGCCGCCGAGGAGACCGAAGAGAAACTCGACGCCGTCGCGAGCGCCGTTCACGACCTGCGGCGCCGGACGGCGGAGGCCGAACGGGCCGCCGCGGAACGGACGGCCGCCACCGAACTCAAGCGCGAGGCGAACCGCAAGGGTGTCTCGACCGCAAACTGCCAGTCCTGCGAGAGGTCGGTCGACGTCGCCCTCCTCGACCTGCCGTACTGTCCGCACTGCGGGGAGACGTTCGACGGCGTCCGCGAGAAACAGGGGCTGTTCGGGTCGCCGTCGCTCACGACCGGGCGCCGACTGGCCCTCGAACGACCGGCCGACGGTGACGACGGCCCGGAACCGGTGTTCGAAGTCGACGGGGAGGAGAACGGACGATGACCGACGACGACGAACCCCTCTCGGACGTCGCTCGGCGTCTCGGGGGCGACGAGGACGGCGACGACGCGGCCGCGGCGGACGGAATCGGCGAGGAC
>NZ_WPCD01000341.1:0-1734 GCF_009741955.1 Halogeometricum sp. CBA1124
CGCCGTCGTCGCCGTCGCCCGGCCTCTACCCCGTCTACGCGACGGCCTTCCTCGTCACCTCCCGCGCGGTGTACGCGAAGCGCGGCCGACGCGCGCGGCGGGTGACGACGCTCGAACTCGACCGGGTGCAGGACGTCTCCTACCGGCGGTCGGCGGTCGGCAACGCCCTCGGCTACGGTACCGTGACGGTCGAAATCGCGGGCGGCGGCGACCTGTCGCTGACCGACGTGGCCGACGCCCGACGCGCCGCGGACCTCGTGGGCCGCCTCGCCCGCGGCGGCGACGACTCGATTCCGGGGTCGGTCGAGGAGTGGCGGGCGGTCCGCGACGAACTCCGCGGTATCCGGACCGCGCTGGAGGCGCGTCGCTGAGAGTTATCTACGAAGACGAGGCCAGACTCCCCGCCGTCGAGCGACGACGGCGACGAAGACGGCGGCGACGCGGCCGGTAGCGGACGTACGCGGGTGAGCGACGGAGCGGCGCGTCCGCTCAGCCGAAGATGAGGACGAAGTTCGACGCGGACGCGAGGGCCCACGGCGTCGCGACGGCGAGGGGGATGAGCGGCCGCCCCGCCGGCGGCGCGATGCGCGTGAAGGCGACGGCGATGCCGACGACGACGGACTTGAGCGCCACCATCGCCGGAAGCGGCCCGAAGACGAGCATCGTCGCTCGCGCGACGGGGTTGGCCTCCTCGAAGCCGAGCGTCAACCCGTGAGCGGTCAGGGTGATGTCGAGGACGAAGGTGACGGCGACGGCGACCCAGAGAGTTCGCTCTCGCTCGGCGAGGACGGCGAGGAAGTCCGAGAGCGTCGTCCCGGGCCCGGTGACGGTGGGCGCTGCCATACCACGTGCCTCGGCCGGGGGCTTCCTCAGTAGTCGTCACATAGGCCGAGACTGTCGGGATAATCGGAACGTTACCGTCCGATAAACGACCGCCTACGCGCCCGGCGCGCGGCCGACGCAACGCCCTCGGGTCGCGTCGGGCCGTCTCAGAGGACGGTGCCGTGCTTCTTGTCCGGCAGCGACTTCTCCACGTCCGCGTAGAACGCGAACCGGCCGGCGAGTTCGGCGCGGAGGTCGGAGGGCGGCACTATCTCGTCGATGACGACTTCGCTGGCCATGCGGTGGGCGTCGATGTCCTCGCGGTACTCCTCGCGGAGTTCGTCCTCGCGTCGCTTCCGCTCCTCGGGGTCGTCGATGTCGGCGAGTTTGTTGGCGTAGACGGCGTTGATGGCGGCTTCTGGCCCCATGATGCCGATTTCGCCCGACGGGAGCGCGATGACGCTCTCGGGGTCGTAGGCGGGGCCGCCCATCGCGTAGATGCCCGCGCCGTAGGCCTTGCGGACGACGACGGTCTGTTTCGGCACCGTCGCCGACGACGTGGCGTAGATGAACTTCTTGCCCTTCTCCAGGATGGCGTCTTTCTCCACCTGCGACCCGGCCATGAACCCCGGCGTGTCGCAGAGGTACAGCAGGGGAATCTCGTAGGCGTCGCAGGTCCAGATGAACTCGGCCGCCTTCTCGGCGGCGTCGGGGAAGATGGCACCCGACCGCTGGGCGGGTTGGTTGGCGACGACGCGACGGGACGGCCGTCGATGCGGGCGAACGCGGTGACGATCTCCGTCCCGTAGTCGGGCTTGAGTTCGAACACCGACTCGGCGTCGACGACCCTGTCGAGGAGGTCGTGAACGTCGTACGGCCGGTTCGGTGCCTCCGGGATGAGTTCGTCGATGC
>NZ_WPCD01000207.1:0-6584 GCF_009741955.1 Halogeometricum sp. CBA1124
GCGCCGCGGCGACGCCCGCGGCGACGGACCCGCCGGTCCGGGCGAGGACGTCACGCCTCGTCGGGTCCGACTCGTCCGCCGTCCCCTCGGCCGCCGTCCCCCCGCGCTCCCCCCTCGTCCGCACCGTCGTCCGCGTGCTCGTCTCTCGGCATTCGTTCGGCTGGAACCCGCGGCCGGCGCGCACTAAGCTGTTGTCGGCGGCGGCGCTGACTGTCCGCCGAGCTGAGAGGTGTCGAAAGAACGAAAAGCGAAACGTACCGGCTACGGCCTCAGTGGTCCTCTTCTTCGTAGAGCCACGTCTCGTCGACGCGCTCGTAGTCGACGAGTTCGTCGTCGTCGAAGAAGAGGGCTATCTCGCGCTCGTTCGCACCCTCGTCCTCGTGGTCCGAGGCGTGGATGACGTTGCGGCCGAGGTCCAGTCCGTAGTCGCCGCGGATGGTGCCGGGGGCGGACTCGGCGGGGTCGGTCTCGCCGACCATCGAGCGAACCTGCCGGGTCGCGTCGGCGCCCTGCCAGACCATCGCGAAGACGGGACCGGACGTGATGAAGTCCACGAGGTCGTCGAAGAACGGCTTGTCCTCGTGCTCGCCGTAGTGTTCGTGGGCGAGGTCCTGGTCGATCTGCATGAACTTGCCGGCGACCAGTTTCAGCCCGCGCTCTTCGAAGCGGGAGACGACGTCGCCGACGAGTCCGCGCTGGACGCCGTCGGGCTTGACCATCACGAACGTGCGCTCGTCGTGGTGGCTCATTCGGAGCCCTCCTCGGAGGGACCGCCGGCGGCCTGTCCTTCGGCCGTCCACTCCAGGTCGCGCGCCTCGCGGCCGAGGAAGTAGTTCTTCTCGGCCTTCGAGTCCTTGAAGTGGAGGATGGTGCCGTCGTTCTTTACGTACATCGTGCCCGTGCCGGGCTCGATCTCTTCACCAGAGTAGTCGCACGTGCGCTTCTCTACCATTGGTTACTGACCTCCGATGGAGTCGGCGTCGCGCTGGGTCTCGCGCAACTGGAGGATGTCGCCCTCGCGGACGGGGCCCAGCACGTTCCGCGTGATGATGCGGCCCTGATTCGAGCCTTCGCGGATGCGGCATTTGACCTGCATGGCCTCGCCATGCATCCCGGTCTTGCCAACGATCTCGATGACCTCTGCGGACGTCGAGTCGCTGGCGGTCTCTTCTGCGCTCATGGTCGATTACTGAAGTTCCTCGACCTTCGCGGCGATGTCTTCGACCTGCTCCTGCGCTTCGCCGGCGTCGACGATGGCGGCGGCGGCGGAGCCGACTTCGAGACCCGCGGCGTGACCGACTTCGTCCTGCGTCTCGATGAAGATGTACGGGATGCCCTTCTCGTCTGCCAGTTCCGGCAGGTGCATCACGATCTCTTCGGGGGAGACGTCTTCGGCGACCAGGACGAGCTCGGCGTTACCGCGCTCGACCGCTTTGGTCGTCTCGTTCGTACCTTTCTTTACCGTGCCTGTGTCTCGTGCGACCTCGAGCGCCTCGAGGGCGTCTTCTGCGAGGTCGGCTGGGACGTCGAATTCTACGTATACTGCCATGTTGTTCACCTATTTCCTGCTCGCGGGCTCGACATCCTCGCCGGCGGACCACTGCTGGTCGCGGTCGTTCCCTCTCGGCGAGGAGCATTCATCAACCCCGGGCAGGCTGTACCCTCTGATAGCTCAGGACCCCATAAAAAACGCTTTCAATGCCGCCCTGCCGTGGCACCGGTCCGCACGGCGGTTTGCGGGACGTTCACGCCTCCTCGACGGTCACCGAATCCGAGCGGAAAGTGCCTTACGACCCCCTCCCGACGCCGACCATGCACCTCCGGTCGCTCGCCGCCGACCTCCGGGCGGCGCACGGGACTCGAACCAGCGACGACTCCTCGTCCTCGCCGGCGGCCGAGACGCCGGTATCGACGCCGCGTTCGACGTTCTCGACGGCGCAGACGTCCCCGACGACGAGGCGACGTTCGTCACCGCCCGCGAGGGGTTCCGCTTCGAACGCGTCCACCCCACGCACGCGGGCACCCTCCTCGGCACCACCCGAACGGCCGTCGTCTGCGACGCCCACGAGGCGTTCTCGCCGAACGTCCTCGGCCGCCTCGCGGGCGTCGTCGCGGGCGGCGGCCTGTTCGTCCTCCTCGCGCCGCCCCTCGACGAGTGGCCCGAACGCGACGGCGCGTTCGAGGCGTCGCTGGCCGTCCCGCCGTTCGATGCCGCCGACGTGGGGGGTCGCTTCCGGACGCACCTCGCGGCGACGCTCCGGACGCACCCCGCGTCGCCGTCGTCGACGTGGACGCCGGCACCGTCGAACGCGACGGGGCGACGGACGCGCCGCCGGCCCGGGGCAACCGGTCGCCGTCCCCGCCGCGGCGGCACGACTTCCCGCGCGCGCCTACGACGCCTGCCTCACGGCCGACCAGTCG
Source organism: Halogeometricum sp. CBA1124 (assembly GCF_009741955.1). NCBI lineage: Archaea > Methanobacteriati > Methanobacteriota > Halobacteria > Halobacteriales > Haloferacaceae > Halogeometricum > Halogeometricum sp. CBA1124. The sequence continues at coordinate 2,422 of NZ_WPCD01000207.1, forward strand.
CGGACGGTGGCCGCCCTCGAACGCCTCCGCGACCCGGGCGCGGCGGTGGTCGTGGAGGCCGACCGCGGACGGGGGAAGTCCAGCGCCGCCGGACTCGCCGCGGGGTGTCTCGCCGCCGGGGACGCGACGTCCTCGTCACCGCACCGTCGTACGCAACGCCCGCGAGGTGTTCGCCCGCGCGACCGACCTCCTGGCCGAGACGGGGTCGCTGGCGACCACGACGAGGCGGCGCACGTCGTCCGCGCCTCGGGCGGGGGGCGCGTCCGCTTCGCCGACCCGCCGACGGCGGCGACCCTCCCGGACGACCCGGACGTGGTCCTCGTGGACGAGGCGGCGGCGATTCCGGTCCGCCTCCTCGCCGCCGTTCGCCGACGCCCCGGCGGCCGGGTTCTTCACCACCGTCCACGGCTACGAGGGGACCGGTCGGGGGTTCGCCGTGCGCTTCCGGGACCGCCTCGACGAGAGCGACCTGTCGGTGACGGACGTGCGGATGGACGAACCCATCCGCTACGCCCGCGGCGACCCGGTGGAGACGTGGGCGTTCCGGGCGCTCCTCCTCGACGCGCGACCCGCCGTGGACCCTCTCGTCGCCGACGCGACGCCCGAGTCGGCCGCGTACCGCGCCCTCTCGCAGGACGAGTTGGCCGACGACGACCACCTCCTGCGCGAGGTGTTCGGACTGCTCGTCCTCGCGCACTACCGGACCGAACCGGACGACCTGGGCCGCCTGTTGGACGCGCCGAACCTCGAGTGCCGGGCGCTGACGCACGAGGGCCACGTCGTCAGCGTCGCCCTCCTCGCCCGCGAGGGGGGACTCGACCGCGAGACGCGCCGGGCGATGTACGAGGGCGCACGCGTCAAGGGGAACATGCTCCCCGACGTGTTCACGAGCCAACTCCGCGACGAGGACGCCGCGGTCCCGGTCGGCTACCGCGTCATGCGCATCGCCACGCACCACGCCGTCCGGTCGTCGGGACTCGGCTCTCGCCTCCTGTCGGAGATTCGCGCGGAGAAGGCCGACGGCTCGGAGGCGGTGGACTACCTCGGCGTCGGCTACGGCGCGACGCCGGAGTTGCTCTCCTTCTGGGACGACAACGGCTACTCCACCGTCCACCTCTCGACGACGCGCAACGACACCAGCGGCGAGTACTCCGCGCTGATGCTCGCCCCCCTCACGCCGGCGGGGCGCCGCCTCCACGACAGGCACGCCGACTGGTTCCTCGACAGACTGCCCGGCGTGCTGTCGGACCCCCTGCGCGACGCCGACCCCGACGTGGTGCGGGCGGCGGTCCGCGCCTGCGACGCCGCGCCGCCCCTCGAACTCACGGACCGCGAGTGGCGCGTCGTCGTCGGGCGTCGTTCGGTCCGGGGATGTACACCACCGCCCCGGACGCCTTCCGAACGCTGGCGCGCCGCGCGCTGAACGACGACGACCCGCCCTGCTCGCCGCGGGCGGAGCGACTGCTCGTCGGGAAGGTGTTGCAGGGTCGGCCGTGGCCCGCCGTGGCCGACGAACTCGGCTACCACTCGCCGCGCAACGCGATGAAGGCGCTCGGTGACGCCTACGCCGACGCGTGAAGCGATACGGCGCGGACGTGGACGCCGTGGCGACGGAACGCGCGCGGTTCGAGGAGTGACGCGACGGGGCGGGCCGCGGAGACGAGCGACACGCCGAAGTCGCTCGGCCGCCTCGCTCGACGTATGGAGACGTGCGCGGAGGACGGTTGCGAGGACCCGGCGGCCGTCCGCGTCTACGTGCCGTGGGACGAGGACAGAGACGTCTGCACGGGTCACGCGCGGGTGCTGGCCCAGAAGGACGGCGTCGTCGCCGAACCGCTCGAAGGGACCGGCGACGACTGGCGGTGACGACGCTCGGACGTTCGGGCGTCGCGGTCAGCGGATGCCGACGGCCATCATCACCTCGTCGGCGTAGTCGTCGCCGATCTTGTAGTGGTCCTCGCGGACCGCCTCCGTCTCCCAGCCGTGGTCTTCGAGGAACGCGATGGCCGCCTCGTTCGTCGCGGGGACGGAGTTGTACAGTTTCTCGAAGCCGTGGTCGTCGGCCCAGTCGACGCCCCGTTCGAGGAGGCGACTGCCGATGCCCTTCCCGCGGAACTCCGAGCGCGTCCCGACGGTGAGGACGGCGGTGTGGCGGAGTTTCCCCGTCTCGGGGAGGTCGAGGTGACACCAGCCGGCGAGTTCGTCGTCGACGGTGGCGACGAACACCATCCGCGACTGCACCTCGTTGTGCCGGAGGACGACCTCCTCGTGGTCTATCATCTCGCCGACCGTCTCGGCCTCGATGTACGTCCCCTCCTCGGCGACCTCCTGTATCGCGTCCACGAGGGCGTCCAGGTCCACCTGCTGGGCGGTCCGGATGGTGAACCCCTCGCCGTCGTCCGCCTCGAACACCTGCGCGTCGTCCTCGTCGTAGGCGACCTGCACCTTGTCGCCCACCTTCCGGATGTAGCCCTCCCGACGGAGAACGGTCAGGTGCGCCCCCAACGCGGCCGGTTCGAAGTTGAGCGCTCGCCGGACCTCGTCCTCGCGGACGATGCCGTGGCTCTCGACGTAGTCGTAGATGTCTTTGCGGTCCGCGTTGTCGAACGCCAGCGTCTCCGTTACGTCCATGACCCGTGCTACCACCCACCAAAAGTTAACGTTTTTTCGTGAACTCCGACACGTTCGGCCGCCGGCGCGCCCGCGAGAGAGGACTCACCGGCGCGGCGGCACGTCGGTGAGCAGTCGCGCCACCTCGCGGGCGTCGTGCGTCTGGAGCAGTATCTCCGCCGCCGTCCGCACCGTGGCGTCCGGGTCCACGTCGACGCCGTAACACCGGGCGTACAGCGACAGCCAGTCGTTCAGGGCCCGGTGGAGCAGGTCCAGTTCCGTCTGGGAGAACCGGGCGTGGTCCCCGCCGGTGTGCGCCTCCACGTAGACGCCCGTCACCGGCGCGACGCCCTCGCGGACGTACGACAGGGCTCGCTCGTCGGCCCCGCCGTCCGGCGGCGCCTCGAACCGCCGTCGCTCCGCCCGCGCCGACGCCGCGAGCGACCGAATCTCCTCGACGTGTCCCGAGTGGCGGCCGTCCTCGGCCGTCCGTTCGCCCCCGGCCGCGCGACCGTCATCGGTGTAGCCCCCGTCCGCACGCGCGGACCGGGCCGACGCCTCCTCGGTCATCCGTCGTCGTAGGAGACGCCCTTGCCGCCGCGCGGGTGGGTCCACTCGGTGTCGGCGACGACGGCGCACGTCCCGCACTCGACGCAGGGCTGGGTGTCGAGGCTCACGACGTGTCGCTCGTCGCCGTTCGTCCGCACGAACTCGTCGCGGTAACAGCCGCCGCCGAAGCCCTCGGCGCTGACCGGACAGGCGGCGACGGCCGCTCCGCTGGCCTCGTAGGAGTCGTCCTGCAGGACGATGTGCGGGTTGCCCACGTCGGTGTCGTACGTCAACTCGCCGATGCGCTCCTCCAGACTCGGCGGTTCGACGCGGTTCGTGTCCGTGACGCGCGTCCCGAGTTCCTCGGCGACGACCGTCGGGAGCGTCACGTACGGCGTCCGCGTGTCCGGCGCGATGGACAGGAGCAGCGGCGACCCGTACAGGCGTTCGAGCGTCCCGCTCCCGAGAGCGCGGACGCGAGGCGGCCGAGCCGCGAGGTGAGAAGTGAGTCGAGGGCGTCGGTCACGTCGTCGCGTTCGGCGACGGTCCGGGTGAGGTCGTAGCCCCGCGGCCGGAGCTTCTCCATGACGCCCTCCTCGCGGAGTTTCTCCGCGTATCGCTCACCCGCCTGCTCGGATTTACCGCGCGCCGTCGACTGCGCGAACGCCTCGGCGGCGAGTGCGCCGGCGGTGACGGCGTGGTTCATCCCCTTGATGATGGGCCCCTGCGCCTGCATCTGCCCGGCGGCGTCGCCGACGAGGAGCAGGCGCCCCTCGTGTGGGTCCCGCAGGGCCACCTTCTTGGAGTCGGGGACGAGTTTCGCCGCGTACTCGCGTTCGTGGTAGTCGTCGCCCAACCACTGCGCGAGGAGCGGGTGGGTCAGCAGGGCGTCGAGCAGTTCGTGCGGTTCCGCGCGTTCGGCGACGAGGCTGTCGAGGTGGAACACCGTCCCGATGGACAGCGAGTCGCGGTTCGTGTAGAGGAAGCCGCCGCCGCGGACGCGC
>NZ_WPCD01000342.1:0-1708 GCF_009741955.1 Halogeometricum sp. CBA1124
ACGCGGGACAGCTCTGCCTCTCCGTCGAGCGAATCTACGTCGACGCGACGTGCGCGAGGCGTCCTCGACGCGTTCGACGTCGACGGCGACCAGTACGAACCCGTGCTGCTCGTCACCCTCGGCTACCCCGCCGAAGAGGCCGCGGACGTGGAGAACGAGCGGAAGTACCGCCGTCCCGTCGACGAAATCGTCCACTACGACGAGTTCGACCCCGTCGAGTCGACCGAACTCCCCGAGGACGCCGTCGCCGAGGCGGCCGCCGACGACTGACCCGACGCCAGTCGGTCACACCGCCGACCCCAGACCCGCAGGACCGCCGTATCGCGCCCGATTCGGACCGCGCCCTACTCGTACGCGGCGACGACCGAGGCGACGGCGTCGACCACGTCGGCGCGAGGGTCGCCGTCGAGGGTGACGAGTGGCGGGCGGACTGCATCCGCGTCCGCGTCGAGGACGCCGCGGGCCCGAAGTCCCGCCTTCGCGACGGGCGCGAACCCGTGGTCGACGCACTGCTGGAACAGGGGTGCGACGTGTTCCTCGTGGACCCGGCGCGCCGCGGCCGTGTCGCCCGATTCGACGGCGTCGGCGGCCGCCGCGAACGCTCCGGAATCACGTTCGACAGCGCGTTGATGCCGCCGTCGGACCCGAACAGGAGTCCGGGGACGAGGTGGCTGTCGAACCCCTCGAACAGTTGGAACGCGTCGGGCGCCGCCGGAGGAGTTCCGAGAAGTAGTTGAAGTCGCCGCTGGAGTCCTTGAGCCCGAGGACGTGTTCGTGGTCGGCCACCCCGACCACGGTGTCGACGGGTATCTCGCGCCCGACGCAGGCGGGGAGGTTGTAGAGGTAGACGGGGAGGGCGGCGTCGTCGGCGACGGCGCGGAGGAACGCCGCGTCGCCCGCCGGGTCGTTCGACCCGTGGAAGTACGGCAGGGTGACGAGCGCGGCGTCCGCACCCGCCGCGGCCGCCGCCTCGACTCGGTCGAGCGTCTCCGCGACGCCCGTCGCCGCCGTCCCCGCGAGGACCGGCGCACCGTCGGCGTGTTCGACGGTCGTCTCGACGACGGCGCGGTTCTCCGCGGGCGTGAGGCTGGCGAACTCACCCGTCGTCCCGCACGGCACCACGCCGTCGACGCCGCCGTCGAGGACGTGTTCGACCAGCGACCCGAGCGCTCCGTGGTCCACCGCGCCGTCGGCGTCGAACGGCGTGACGAGCGGACAGTGGACTCCTCGAAACTGTCGCGTGACGTCTGCGACCATGGTTCGTACTCCCGGACGGTGCAGTTATAGCTTCCTTCGGTCACCGACCGGTCGACGCGGCCGGGCCTCGCCACCCCCAAGTGTGTCACTCTCTAACGTACCTGTGGGTCATGTACCCGCTCATCCGTCGCACGGACGAATCGGCGTTCGACCGTATCCGCGACGCGATTCTCAACCGCGGCGACCCGGACGACGGCCGTGACCCGGCCAATCCCGGCGGACCGACGCCCGCGTGAGTGCGGGCGGTCCGCCCGCCGTCACCGCCCGCGGTCAGAAGATGTTCGCCTGTCGGTAGACGCTGATGCCGTCGCTCGTGAGTTCGTACGGCTTCGTCTCCCGGGAGTGGTTCGCGTCGCGTATCTTCTGAATCTCGATGGCCAGTCGCGTCTCGCGGAAGTCGCTCGGGCGGACGTACTGGAGGACGAACACCGCGTCGGCGAGGTACTCGACG
>NZ_WPCD01000094.1:0-13205 GCF_009741955.1 Halogeometricum sp. CBA1124
ACGTCGACGATAGCCGCCCACGCAGGGCCGTCAGACGCAATCCGGGCATACAGCACAGGTGGAGTGCCCCGACTAAATCCCTTGTCGTTCCGTGCGCCCCTCCAGTCAGACCGCTGGAGTGTCGCCCGCTGGCGGACTGTCCTCCGGCGGTCGGACCGGCGCGACCGCTCTCGGGTCGTGGCGTCGAAAGAAAGGTGAAGTGAGGTGACCGGCGTGAGCCGGTGGTTCGACGTTAGTCGCGGCGGACGGCGAGGAGCGCGGCGGCGAGGAGTGCCGTGACTGCGACGACGGCACCGAACCCGGGCGTACCCGTGCTCGTCTCCGTGTCGTCAGCCGGTTCCTCGGTGGCCGTGTCCGGCGCATCCGTGGCCGTGTCCGGCGCATCCGTGGCCGTGTCCGGCGCGTCCGTCGCCGTGTCAGGCGCGTCCGTCGCCGTGTCAGGCGCGTCCGTCTCGGTCATCTCCGTCTCGGTTTCCACCGATTCAAGGACGTTACCCTCGACTGTGAGGCTGTCAGCTCTGCTGCTGGAGTCAGTCACACGGAAGTCGAACGTGTCACCGGCTTCCTGCTCGGTGAAGTCGAACGTCGCCGAGAACGTGTTGTTCTCAGTGACGTACGCGGTCGCGGTCTTCAGGAAGCTCGGCTGCGTGTCGCCGCTGGAGCGGACACGCAGGCTGAGTTCCGTACCGGGCGCGATAGTCGTCTCACCCGAAATCGTCTGGGCGCTCGAGGCGGAGACGTTCACGGGTTCGTCGACATCGTGCTCGGCCTCGACGAGACTGTATTCGTCTTCGACCGTCTGCTGCTCGTCATCGACCGTGAGGTTGCCCTCGTCGGCCATGACGGTGAAGTTAGCCATCAGACTGTCGTCGTTTTCGACGCTGCGAAGGTCAGCGGAGACTTCGTCAGTGTCGAGAACCACGAAGTAGGTGTCGTTGTCAGCGTCGGCAACGACAGTCGTGTTGTCGGCGCCGAGTTCGAGCGTGTAGGCATCACGGTTCGCACCAGGGTTAGTCTGCTCAACGGTGAGCTTGTACGCGCCACCGTTGAGTGCAAGGAATGCATTCGTCATGTCGGAGTCGTTCTCGACGAGTGCACCCTCCAGACCACTAGCCTGAAGCTGGTGGACAGCGAGATCGCCGTAGGCGACGTTGTTGTCCTGCGTGATGTTGTTGTTACCGATTGCCTCGTAGACGTCGTCTTTGTCCTCAAGGTCGGATTCGAGGCTGTTCGGAGCCGTCCAGCTCACGATTCCGTCCGTGGTACGCTCTTCGAGGACAAGGGTGCCGACGCCCTGCGAGTCGGCGGTCTTCTTTTCGCCCGAGCGGACTTCAAGATCGTATTCGCCTGCATCGAGAAGCGAGCCAACACTCTGCTCGATGGTGGCGTTCTCGATGGAGTCGTCGTCACCTTCGTCCTGAGACGGAACGTCGTAGACATCGCCATTGGTGACGTCGCCCTGCGCGTTGATCGCAGCGTAGGTGTTGAACAGGAGGTTGACCTGTCCGTCACCGTCGACGTCTTCAACAGTCACGTTACTCTCGAAGCCGACATCGTCGGATCCGAGCGTGACAGTCGCGAAGTCAGCGTTCTCGATTTCGATCGTGATGTTCGCGATGTCACCACGCTGGTCAGTAACGATACCTTCGCCACCGATGTCGGCACTGCCTTCACCGGCGTCCGAAACTTCGATCGACGAGGATTCGACCTCAACACCGGTGTTCAGGTCCGTCGCGACGATCGTGTAGTTGCCCGTCTCCTGCGAGGCGAAGTCGATGTCGGCTTCACCCTGACCGTTGAGAGTCACGGTGTCGTTTGCGACTTCGTCCTCGTCAGAGTCCTGGAGCGAGAGATCAACCTGGCTGCCACCGCGGTTCGCGGAGACAGTACCTTCAATAGCGTCTTCATCCGTAACCGTCAGGTCATCGAGATCGACTTCGAGACCGAGGTCGCGGACCGTGACGTTGAACTCGGCGTCGTAGGTGGAACCACTGTCATCAGAGACAGTGAATTCGTAGTCGCCGAGGTCACGGTTACTCGTGTCGAAGACGTAAACTTCGCTGTTGTCGCCGACACTCCCACTAGTGAAGAAGTTGTCGGGACCTTCAACTTCGACAGAGTCGCCCGTGCTTGCACGGACGGCAACCGTCGAACCCTTGAAGGCGGAGAAGTCGTCAACGCTCGTGTCCGTTGCGACGGACTGCGAGGCGAAGACAACGGACTTCTCGCCACCGTTTACGACTTCCGGTGCGGTGATGTCAACCTCGAGGTCGTTCGAGCGGATGACATCGCCCTTGGTGTCGATGATGATGGCGTTGGAGTCGCCGTCCTGGGTGACCGTCCAACCGTCCTTGGAGACGTTGTTATCGTCGTCCAGGAGCGTGAAGTTGGCGATCGTCTGGCTGTCTGCCGAGATGGATTCGTTCAGCGGTACCTCAACGATCACGTCGCCGTTCTCGTCGTTAGGGTCGTCGTAGTGGACTGCGCCTCCTTGGTAGGAGGTGCTGCCAGGTGTGCTGGCTGCTGCTGCAGTCCCAGCGAGTGCTCCCGTGAACGCGATGGTGCCCGCGAATACGGACGTGACCATCACGAATGCAAGGAACACCGAACGCAGTTTCGTGGTTTTATCAGTCATGTTTTGTTTTGCTTGGGTGATGACACAAGCTTTGGCAGATCCGTCCGCCTTTCGCGTTCCAATTGGACGGGTGCTTACTCGCCGGCGCGTCATCTGGGTAGGGGTAGTTCAGACAAACTACCCGTCATATAAATGCTTTGTGTGTTATTCCTACTAGTCAAGCAGTAGTGAATTTATAATAATGAGAAATATACCTCCGGATACTTGTTCATCGCCTGACCAGTCTAACCTATTATTGACGAGCGCACGTGCCACGCAGAGCACTATATACTAGCGCTAAACCAAATTGTCTAGACCTATACGAATACGTTACACTTATTAATACCGTCACGACTCCGGTACGGTATGCACGACAAACGAGTACTCGTCACTGGGGGGGCAGGGTTCATCGGATCGAACCTCGCCAACTACCTCGCCACCAACAACGAGGTAGTGGCTGTCGACGACCTCCACCTTGGAACACCTGAGAATCTTAATGATGACGTTGAGTTCGTCGATGCTAGCGTCCTCGACGACGACCTCCCCACCGAGGGCATAGATGTGCTGTTTCACCTCGCGGCATACTCCTCGTACACGATGGCTGAGGAGAACAAGCGCGAGGCGACGCGGGTGAACATCGAAGGGTTCGTCAATACTGTTGAACAAGCACGCGCGGATGGCTGCGATATCGTCGTCTATGCAACGACATCTTCTATCTATGGTTCCCGGACCAACCCTTCGCCGGAAGACATGCCGGTCGAAGCACGGACTTGTTACGAAGCCTCCAAACTCGCTCGCGAACAATATGCTGAGTACTTCCACCACCACTACGACATGACCCTCGCAGGTCTCCGATTTTTCTCAGTATATCAGGGCTACGGCGGTGCCGAGGAACACAAGGGGGAGTACGCCAACACCGTCGCGCAGTTCACCCACAAAATCGCAAACGGCGAACGACCCAAAGTGTTCGGCGACGGCTCCCAAACCCGCGATTTCACTCACGTCAACGATATTGTTCGCGGCATCAAGCTCGCAGCGGACCACAAACTACAGGGAATCTACAATCTCGGCACAGGCGAATCATATACCTTCAACAAAATGATTGAGTTAATTAACGAGGAACTAGGGACCAACGTTGAGCCAGAGTACGTCAAGAACCCTCTTGATGTCTATGTCCACGACACAAAGGCCGACATCTCGAAGATGCGCGAAACGACCGGATGGGAGCCACAGATTTCGTTTGAAGAGGGCGTATCTCGAGTCTGCAAAGGATACCCGGAGTACGAGACGGGGTTCTATTAAGACGCAGATGGGAATCGACGAAACAATATCACAGATATCACGTAACCGGCTAGATGTCTCTGTTCAGGTAGTAGGTGACGTTCTTTCAATCCTGGCAGCGCTTTTGTTAACCGGTGTGGTATTGGATCTGGCTGATCCTGTCAAAGGCCAATTACTGGACCAAGCAGCTGTCTGGTTTCTCCTGCTCGGTTGTTTTGTGCTCTCAGTTCTATCTGTCTCCGAGGTAGATGTTCGAAAGTACGGCCTTCCTACTGGACTATCGGTTGTCGTGTCCACATTCGTTGTATATTCTCAGTCTGGAACAAGTGTGCCTTTTTGGCATTATTGGCTTCTCTGCACGTTGTTTGTTGGTTCTGCAATAGCAATATGTGGATACATCCAAACAGATAGTACAAATTCAATCAAAAGAGATCAGGTGGAGGGCTCAGATGTTGAATATGATGATTTGCGACCTCATGTTTCTAGTACACTTCCACGTAGTCTGATCATTGCTGCCTGTGGGGTAGTGGTACTCCGCTTTGCTGTATTTCTCACACCCCTTGCTACACTTCAGTCGGAGCTTTTATCACTATCGCCTCTGCTCGGTGTTGGCTTGATAATCTATGCAGGGTTACAGTACCTAGAATGGGAGAATGATCGGCTGATTGCTTGGCTTGTGACTGCGACGGTAGTAATCTGGATTGTAGCTGCTTTTATTTCCCGACCAGAATTTCGCCTGTTTGGGACTGATGCACTACTGTTTTCTCGATATTCAGCCGATCTGGTCCTATCGGGGAAGAATCCATTCGCTCACTCAATGTCTTCTGCATACAGTCAGTATCCAATTGATCTCCGATTCGTCACATATCGAATTGATGGGACAATCGTTACCTCATTGTCTTATCCTTCGATGTCTTTTTTGCCATTCTTGCCGCAGGTAGCGCTTGGAATACAAAACATCAATCACACTAGTCTCCTTATTCTTCTTATCACGATTGGATTTCTTGTAAGAGATACTAGTGGCGTCATGAAAATCGCCTCAGTAAGTATATTCCTTGCCACACAGGAATTTGTGATGTTCTCGTCAGGAGGAGTATTCGATATCATCTATGTGCCGTTTTTATTAGTAGGGATGAAACTCTGGTCAGAGAAATTCTACTCAATCGCCGCATTTGTTGTTGGAATAGGCTTTAGCGTGAAACAAGTGCCGTGGCTGATCGGTCCGTATCTGGCGATATGGCTCTATCATGTCAGTAACAGTAATAGTGAGTTCGCCAATCGAGCTAGTAGAACGGTCTGGTTTGGTCTGTTAGGATTCCTCCTTCCGAATATTCCGTTTATAATATGGAGTCCCGAAGAGTGGCTATCGAGTGTTTTAACACCAGTTGCTGGAGGGTCTCCCCTCACCATGCAAGGGATTGGTTTGGTTTCCCTCTCCACCAGCGGATATTATATCCTTCCCAGAGAATACTTTCTAGGGTTATTTGTTCTCTCGCTTGTTTTGTCATTGTTCATTTATTTCAGACATTTCAAAAGCATTCGATGGGCGGCATGGATATTCCCAATGGTTATTTACTTTTTCCATTATCGCTCTTTCCTCAGTTACTTTATATATTTCCCGATATTGGCCTATTACGCTGTGATTCTGCGGTACCAGCTTACTAAACCGATTATGGAATATAGAAGTGCCCAGTTTGCCAAAAAAATAGTTGGAGAGATAAAATGAACAGAAGGGACATTCTCACGCAAGGAATTGTTGGCTTCTGTGGGGTCGGAGCGACTCTTTTAGCTCCGGAGATACATCAACAAGCGGAGCTGGAGGGAGACTGGAAAGTAACTGGGGAGTACGACGAATTTAGGATACAAAGAATCTCGTCATTGCATGTGTACCTGAAGAACGAAGGAAAAAATCCAATCATACCAAAATTTAGCACAATCCGTCAAGGATTGCAAACAAAATTCTATTGGGAGATTCGTGACGGTCCGGAGAAATTAGAGCCAGGTGAAGAATCAGAGTACAGAATTGTGGCCCCTACTCCAGGGGCTGCTATTCCATATTCTAACCAATACGTACTGTTTATTCAGGATTCCATAAGTAGGAGACAGGTGGCGTTAGAAAGAGAAGTACAAAAGAGTGCAGAGATATGGCCGATTAGAAACCCAGAAATGAAAAAATGGATGGTGAAAGTAAGCAACTCACAGCCATATCCCTACGGATGGAATATCTCTTTAGAAAGTAACGGGGAAGATCAAACAGAGTTAGAACAAGTTGAAGCAGGAGCCAAATTCAGCGTGAAGAGAGGCGACAAGCAAGGTCCATGGACCATGATCGGACTCGCGCAGAAACTTGGAAGTCCCGCGAAAGCGATTAAAATCAAAATGTCTCCTAGTTTCCTAGCAGAGCCAGAACAGTTCCCATCTGAGGCGTGTGGACTGGAAATAATAGATCGTCACCGCAGGATATGGATTGTACTTGCTAATAGTGAATCAGAAATAATACAAAAAAACACTAGAGGAGAACTAGACTATTTCATAAAATACGTTCCCAGTGAAATTAACGAGACTTTCACTGAGGTGGTCGATATCAAATCGATATATGATGACATGGGCTGGGACGATCCGAACACATCAAGAATCCATATTGATGGAAACGTATACTCCGGGATGTCTCAAATACTTCATCCCTTTGTTGCTCTATATCCTAGTTCCGAATATAAACAAGGGTCGATGACATTAGAATCAGTAGAACCTAAGAGTTCAAAATAACATCTGACAATCACGAATACATTCCTCGACGAGCTGTAATCGTTGAGTATATATAATAGAATATCTGACTTTCTGTATAGATGATATTCGACGTTAGTATCGTTATTCCCAGTTACAATGAACGGGAGAATATTATCCCTCTCCTCAATCGCCTTCTTGAGGCTTGTTCTGATCTCGGTGTAGAGTGCATTGTAGTCGACGACGATTCACCAGACCGAACCTGGGAGCTGGCTCAGACCAAATTTGAGGATAATCCTCGCGTCAGAGTGATTCGTCGGATAGAGAATCGAGGCCTTGGTTCTGCAGTCGTGAGAGGTATCAAAGAAGCACGAGGGTCGTATGTTGGAGTGATTGATGGTGACCTTCAGCATCCCCCCAGAACGCGTTCCTGACCTGTATAGTGCTTTTGAACCTGGTGTTGACGCGGTAGTCGGCACACGCCGATCGGAAGGTGGGAACATCGAGAACTGGTCGATTACTCGAAAAGTGGTCTCGAAAGGTGCGGAGTACCTCTCGTACATTTGCTTGTCGGAAGCAAGGCAGCTCTCGGATCCGATGAGCGGATTCTTCATGATCCGCAAAGACGCAGTTGATCCAGACAATCTAGATCCAACGGGATTCAAGATCCTCTTGGAAATCCTTGCTCGAGGGCAGATCAACGAGATCAAAGAAGTTCCTTATACGTTCCGCGACCGCCAGCATGGCGAGTCAAACCTCACCGCCGTCGAGTATGTGAACTATATGGAACATATGATCGAACTTAGCATTGTGGATCGAGGGCTTCAGAGATACACCGATCCAAGTCGCGTTCGCCGGATGGTCGAGTTTGGCCTTATCGGACTCACCGGCACAGCGGTCAATACGCTTGTATTCCTTGGAGTACTCAATCATGGAGTCGAGTACTGGTTTGCGGGGATTCTCGCATTCCTCGTCGCCGTTAACTGGAACTTTGCTGGGAATTGGCTACTCACCTACGAGAAACCATCTAAAGGCCGGCTGAAGCAGTATGCAAAATTCCACGCAACGTCAGTGACAGGCTTTCTGGTGTACTCGGGGATGCTAGCCCTCCTGATTGGCAAGTTGCAGTTCTCGCCAGAACTCGCGAACGTGATCGCAATCGCTACCGGTGCGATGTTGAATTTCGCTGGCGCGGACTACCTCGCCTTCGCGGGACAAACGTAACGACTCCTTCGATGTTTCTTTGTACGGATGGCCTAAACGGCCGATGAGTAATGTCGCGTATTAACAACCGGACACAAGAGGACGATGTGTCTCCAGAAGCGCTTGCCGTTGACGACCTGATTTCGCTACTTGGGGCAATCAGCCTTTTTGCTGTACTTGTTAACATCGGTGCAAATGTGAGTTTTAGTACTGTAGACGCCGGTCAAGCAGTAGGGATTGCAATAGCCGCCCTCATTGGTATCTGTACGTTACTCTTCGCCGTAGCGTCAGCTCGGGTCACACAGTATGGGCGATACGTTGGCGGTGGTCTTCTGGTGACTCTAGTTTTGTTACTTGCAATGGATCTGCTCCAAGGAACCCTGTATGCGATTGTCTTGTTTGTTGCTGCGTCTCTCCTGATCGCTATTGATTTGTCTCAGCAGATGTCCGAGCGAGACGTTTGACCTTCGTAGTGAGACTCCGCTTCGAGAGAAGAGGACGGTCCGGAACGAGGTTGCGGTTGAGTAAGATTGCGTAATAGGCGAGTGGGATGAACGTCACGAAATAGTTGAACAGTGATCGATCGTTGAAAAAGAATATCATGCAGGGAAGTACCCACGCTGCCCATTTCATCTGCTCGAAGTAGAGGTAGTAGACCGTCATCGAAAGAAGAACTACGATTATAAGGAGAAGTTTGAACCCGATTTTCGGGATGTCGAATGCGCCTGAATGAACCAGTACGGCTAATCCGGTTCCGCGGGTCTGGAACGGGAGTCTACTCCCTACAGGAGAGAAGACATCAAGCAGCCATTCAGATGGTGCATCAAATATGAAATAAAGGTTTGGAAGAAGGAAGCCAGCGATACCACTTGTTAATGAGATTCCGATCGCATTCCAGCGGGAGCGGTTAAAATACGCTGGGTCTTTCCAAAGCCAGATTGCGACGAATGGGCCGATAAACCATGGGATTTGTTTTGCAGCGAAAGCGATGCCAACGATGAATGCTGCTATTGGAAGTCGGCCGTGGTACCAATAGTGCATCCCGAGAGCGAGGGGTAGGATCCAGAGCGGGTCAATGTTACCGAAGTACGCATTTGAGAAGACGTATTGATTGAATAGAAGTGCTACAGCGACCCCAGGGAACATCCAATGTGGAGTCTCACGAGCAAGGAATAGAAAGAGAAGGGAGAAAACTATCATGACGGTGAGACTCACATTAGGGATCTCAGCGAGGCGTTGTGGAACAAAGGCTAAGAAGCTAAGTGCAGGATATGAAAACGTCGTTACGAGTGATCCATCGACGTGTTTGGTGACTGCTGGGACTTCATTGATAGATTGATAGATATCTGAGGCAGGTCCCATTGAGACCGTATATGGGTTCGTACCTTGGATGAAGAGGTCAGCAGAGTACCGTACGAAGAGCATCACATCTGTGAATAGGTTTTCTGATCCTACTACCCAGGTAACGTGGATTAACCCTACTGTAGTTAGTAATGAGAGTGCATATGTAGTCCACCGCCAATACCGTGTGTCATAGACCTTCTCGCGGGCCATATAAACGAGAATCGCGAGACCGCTGAAAAGCCATGCTCCAATTACGATGTTCCATACAAGGCTATCTGCCGCATTCACGTTCGCGTTTGCATGCTGGGTAGTTACCCCGACATTAGAGATTACTCCGAAGATAGCAATGATATGCAGCATACCTAAAAGCAAGAATGTCCGTAAAGGTGTAGAGGACAGAGACCGCGGCTGACGAGTCATATCGTGAACCGATGAAGCCACTTTTAGAAAAGCTTCGGATTTCGTATATGCAATAATTTCTTAGCCCTTCTTGGAACGTGTACTATGAATTTAGACGTTGGCCTCTGAGAGCAGATCGTCCTACCGACTTCCTACTTGACCGTATTCTAAACTGCGACGAAATGAGGTCTATGTCTCAGAAAAACACTCAGGATATTTCCAGATTGTAACTGATCCACCAACAGTTCGGATGATACAGTTGAAATCGGGGTGTTCATCGAAGTAGACCATCAGCCACTGCCGATCACCGGTCACGCTATTGGGGATGTCCTCAAGCGTCGCACGTGGTGGTAACTGGTCGAATACCGCTTCGGGTGTTGACGCTTCGATTTTCACTGATCCGGTTGCTTCGGTGTTATACCGCCGGTTGGGGGCGGCGAAGTATTTGTCTTGAGAGATGATCCACTCAATCTCGGTACGTGATTCGTGGACGACTCGGTCGAGAATTTTGAGCTGGCGTTCACCGAGCCAGTGAAGAATCCAGTCATAAGCCTCTCGAGAAACAGATGTGTGCACGACGTTAGATTTCGAGAAGTCTATTTTTTCTAGCCTTTGTCGGTTCTCCACTACAAATCGCGCAGTTGCCGCCCGGAGGTCACCCTCCAAATAATAAATGGAAGTGAATTTACCGCTGGTGCTCTTTCGGGCAGATCCTTCGCCTCCAGAGACATTGAGACGACGAAGTTCGGCACGCTCTTCAGGAGAAAATTGGGACCGGTTCATACCCGACTGTGGACTTTCGACAAGTGCTTCGTACGGCTTCGTCATCGATACAGCCGGGTTATCACCCAATATCGATGTTACTTGTGGATTGACTCTCTTACGGATTTCGAGATAGAGAACCAAATCTAAACGTTAATTGTCGCTGGCTCGCTCTCTCTCTGATCGTCTTTCAGAATATAAGCTCATAAGATTATTTCACAAATCTGGACCAGCGAGGAGCAAGATTATTGCGGCTGTTAACTCTACGGTAACTAGTCCAATAACTATGAGTAGCGGAATACTTGTTAGGTTTTCTGGGGATATGACTATTCCGCTACCATTACTCTACGCAGTACTGTTGCCCCTACTGAGTAGTGAAGAGAGTGAGCAGTAGTAGTATAACCAACTGTGTTGCGAGTCCAGCACCTCAGTTAATTTCAAAGAGACTCCAATAAGAATCTAGCCACCAATAACGAGCCCCAATGCGAAATTGTCAATCTATAATAAGATATAATTAATCATCCGTACGGCAAGCCGCGCCGAATAGGCGCGGCGACCAGACTTCGTCTGTTTTATCTGAACCCTGAGCGAAGCGAAGGGTGAGGTAATCTGTAGGTGTCGGTCTTTACCGACACCCCTAACGGAGAAGTGGGGTACCCCCGGCGAACTTCGAACGCCGCCGCTCGTCGGCCTCGACGGCGACGAACCGAACACCTCACTCAAGAATCAGGATCCGGGCGAAAAGGCGGAAACAGTTACCGGAAAATAGACGGGAGAGTAGTGTTGCCACTCACGAGACACCGCGTCAGCCGTACGACGGAGTCACCGAGTAGTTTCTCGGAAGGAGCTTCTTCAGCGCCCTCCAGTCGAGGTTGAAGCGCGAGTTGTCCGCGAGCGTCATCTCGATCTCGAACTCGCGGGCGAACTTGGGCATGTCCTCGCCGGCGACCTGCGCCCACTTCATCGCTCCCGCGCGGATGAGGCGCTTCGCGTCGTGTCGGTCGCTCGGCTTCCAGCCGAACTCGAGGACGTCGCGGTTCCCGCTGCCGTCGTGCTCGTGGACGTCGTCGACGTAGTGATCGAGCCAGCGACTCCACGGATCGTCGTCGCCAAACGTCTCCGCGCGCACCAGGTCGTCGGCCGCTTCCTCGAGCGTGTTCTCGACGACAGCGCGGGCGGAGTCGATGTGTTCGACGACTCCCTGCGCGATGTGCTTCGACGCGAGTTCGACGGAGCCGTAGTCGTGCTGGACGATGCTCCCGAGCCGCTTCAGCGACTTGTAGCAGGTACTGATGTGGACGCCGATCCGCTCGGCGAGGTCGGCGGGCGAGAGGTGACCGCCGTCGGTGAGGAGTTGGTCGACCAGGTCGACGTCGGTCTCCGTGAGGTTCCCGGCGACGGCGAACCGCCGAACCTCTTCGTCCTGCTGCTGGGCGATTCGCGGGAGCGGGTTCTCGATGATCTTCCGGAAGCGTCGACTACCCGTGACGGAGAAGTAGTCGTCCGCGACGAACACCTGATGGTCCGGCGTCGTCGGGAGGTCCGACCACCGAAGCAGGTTCAGGAGTCCCTCGTCGAGTTCGCGCTCGAGGCGGTCGAGGTCGTCCCAGTACATCGTATCGTCGTAGAGGCCGTGCTGGAACGAGACACCGAGCTTCGGATTCTCGAGCGCGGTTCCCGCGTTCGCGTCCGGCTTCCGCATGTGGTAGTGCTTGAACTCCTTCGGGAGTTCGTGACCGCCGACGAGAGCGGCCGCGCGCATCGCCCCGATCGTGGCGGTGTGGTAGTGGCCTGGGCACTCCCGGTCGTCCCGAACTGTCTTTGAGTATCCCGCCCGCTCGCGTCCGAGGAGCAGCGAGATACGGTGAAGCGTCCCGTCGAACGCGTAGACCTTCCCGGTCAGTTCCTTCGCGACGCGCACGTAGTATTCTGCGTCGGTGACGTTCGACGATTTGTGAGTCTGCTCGGGGTGGCACGCATCCGCGTCGATCGAGGTGTACGAGTTCCAGCCGAACTCCGTCTGGCGCTCGCGAAGGACGTTGAGCGCGTCGTGGAAGAGGTCAGCGTACTGATCGAACTCGAAGTAACTCCCTTTGACATCGACGTCGACGCCGAGCAGGTCGTGCGGGTTCGAGATCGGATTGTCGTTGACCGATTCCATGTTCGGCCACCGGGGGGATACGTTGAAGAAGGCCCGTTGCCGGTTCTCCTGTCCCGCAGCGGCGTAGCTCTCGTACGCGCTGGGGTAGACGTAGATGAGTAGCTCGACCGGATCTTCGAGTCTCCAATCCCACGGACCGAGGTCTGAGTCGTCGTCCGGCGGTGCGATACCGCATTTTTTCGTCTGGAACGCGACCGTCCAGTCCTCGTCGTCGAACTCGAGGCCCGCCCGAAGCTTTCCGTACTCCTCGAAGTCGTGCATCTTACTCAGGGAAACGAGCCCGAAGTAAGTGCTGAGGGCGTTGTCGTACTTGAGGTAGGCGCTGAACTCGTGAGGCTGACCGTCGATGAACTGACGCGTGTCGAGGCCGCCACCAGAGTGCGTCGTGCGGGCCCGCGAGTTCCGTATCTCCTTCTCTCGGTAGCGCTGATACTCGTCGCACGAGTAGAGGTGATCCTCGGGGTCGTCTCGGGTGGTGTGTTCTTCGCCACAGAATCGGCAGGCTGAGACGGGCTCTTTCGAGCAGTCCTCGTGCGAACCCGCGTCTTCTTCGCTTTCGAAGCCGACGCGGCACCAGCGACACTCGGCGACGAACTTCGAGGCCGGTTCTTCGTGTTCGGACTCGTCGTCGCTCGCGTCCAGGTCGGCGCCGTCGGTGCCGGCGCTCGAGCGGATTCGGTTTGCTTCGGTGTTTTCGACCTCGGTGGTGACGGAGTC
>NZ_WPCD01000360.1:0-1415 GCF_009741955.1 Halogeometricum sp. CBA1124
TCCGACGAGGACGTTCAGATGACCAGTCGGCGCTGACCTCACGGGTCAGGCCGAGTACGACTTCGAGTTCCAACGCCTCGGACCTCGACACTGGCAACTACACGGTTCTGGTGACGGACAACCAGTCCAGCGATCGAAACCGAGTCCTCGTCTATCGAGTCTCGAAGGCCGGGCAAGGGCAGTGCAGACATCGGTGGCACGGGCATCGTCACCGAACAGCGCGGTGACATCGCGAACATCACCGTCACGCTCTCGAACACCGACTACGCGACCCTGACGTTCGGGTCCGAGGACGTCGGCTTCGTCAGCAACGTGACGGTCGAAGACGTCAACGGTGACGGGCAGGTCAACGTCCTGTTCAACACCCACGCCGCGACCGGCGTGACCAACCTCGCCAACGACGGCGGCAAGGTCTACGACGTCCCCAGCCTCGAGGGTGAAGACGACGACATCACCAAGGCTGACATCAGCGAAGACGTCAGCACGCTCCTCGACGCGGGCGAGTACGACGTCGAAGTCCGCTCCGGCGAGGACGCCAGCGACGACTCGCAGGGCGTCGGCACGCTCGTTCTCGAGGAACGCAACACGACGTCCCTCGCGAGCTGGACGGCTCCCTCGGGCACGACGCTCGACGACACGGACGACGTCTACGAAGCGATCAGCAACAACAACGTCACGCAGGACAACGGCATCGCCTACGGCGACCTCGCCGTCCACCAGATTCAGGCCTCCGGTCTCTACGGTGCGATCGAGGCAGACGGTGACGCGACGGACGTCGCCTTCTACGACGTCGCAGACACCGGTGCGTTCAACTTCTCGGTCGAGCAGGTCGACCCCGGTGCGAACCGCGACCCGTACAGCCTCATCCTGAACGAGACGAACACGGACGTGTTCGCTGACGAGGAGAACGACACGTACTTCATCGTCTACGACACGGACGACAGCGACATCGACACGACCGAGCGTAGCATCGAGAACGATCACACGCTCGAAGCCAACTTCACGGTCGCCGAGGACGAGGGTAACCTCGCCGACGACCGCCAGACGGTCCTCGACGAGTACGACCTCGTCGAAGGCGAGCACTCGCTCGGCGAGCCCGTGAACGTCTCGGCGTCCGCGACCCAGACGATCTCCGGTGAGACGACCGTCGCGCCCGGTACGGAACTCAGCCTGCGCGTCCGCTCTAGCGGCGACACGCAGCCGAGCTTCCTGAAGACCGCGACCGTCTACGTCACCGAGAACAACACGTTCTCGGGCACGTTCGACTTCAGCGAGCAGGAAGTCGGCGACACGTTCGAGGTCACGGTCCGTAACGGTCCCGCAGACTCGGTTTCGGTCGACGGTAACGTCGTCGAAGGCGGCGCTGCGACCGAGACGGCGATGACCGAGACGGACGCGCCGGACACGGCCACGGA
>NZ_WPCD01000269.1:0-4139 GCF_009741955.1 Halogeometricum sp. CBA1124
CGTCCCGTCGGTACGTCGCCCATCGTGTTCAAGAAGTTCTGTGATGGAGATGCGTCAGTCCGGTCCCGATTGTTCAAAGAAGTTCTGTGATGGAGATGCGTCAGTGTCCCCGGACGAAGATGAGAGTGGCGTATGGCGGGGTCGGCGAGGTCGCGGCGTTCGAGGAGACCGTACACCGTTCAGGTGGCCGTTGTTGAACACCTCCAACTCGGGCTCGATTCTCCGTTCCCGCATCTCGTCGGACGGGTCGTCGCCGAGAGCGCGCGTGTTCTCGCTGGTCAGGCGGTCGTAGCGGTTCAGCGGTCCCGTGTCGAGGGAGGCCACCTCGGGGTGGGTCGAACGGAAACGGGTCAGAAGTCGCCGGTCACGATGTCGCTGACTCGCCCGCGGTCGAACAGTTCCTCGCCGCCGAAGACGTCCGGGTAGAGCCCTTGCGCCGCCCGTTCGAGTTGGAACAGGTGGATGATGGGTCCCTGGTACGTCAGGCCGCCGTAGACGACCCGGTCGTTCTGGACCGCGGTGAGTTGGCTGGCGACGTCGTGACTCTCCAGGTGCGAGCGTATCTTCTCGTCGAAGTACGTCGGGGTGATTTCGCCCTGTAACCGGATAGCCAGCGCGTCGGGGTCGATTTCGAGGAGCGTCTCGTAGTCGATGGTGCCGCCGCCCGCCTGCGCGTCCGTGACGTCGTGCTTCGCCAGTGCGTCGCCGACGTTCAGGTCCCGCCAGTGCTTCGACTGCGTCCCGTCGCCGACGAGGTACGGGTAGAACGACTCGGGCGGGACGCCCGCCGGATAGAGGACGGCGACGTCCGGCGTCTCGGCGGGGAGGCGAGACTGCACGTCCGCGAGGACGTCGTCGTGGTACGCGCGGAACGCCTCGTAGCGCTCCCGTTGCTGGAACACCTGCGCGACCTTCTCGAACGCCTCGTACAGCGAGTAGTACGAGTAGTCGTGCCAGTCGTACACCCGCGTGAACACCGTGTTGCCGACGAACGGTGCGACGTTCGACGTTATCTCTTCCACGTCGGCCCGACTCCACTGGAGTCGGTTGACCATGAAGTTGGGGTCGACGAGGTGGACGTCCGCGTCGAGTTCGTAGAACACCTCCTTGCCCGTGCCGTCCTGCCACAGTTGCGTGAGTTCGTCTTTGGCGACGGAGACGCCGTCGAGTTCGTCGTACAGGTGCGCGGCGAACCGGGCGCGGACGCCGATCGCCGACAGACCCTCCGCCTGTCCGAGTGCGACGCCCATGTCGGCGTAGTCGCCCATGTACGGGACCCACGTCTCCGGCACCTCGTCGAACGTCACCGTCCCCACCGGTTCCATCGACACCTCGTACGGTTCGGCGGATGCCGTCGCCGTCTCCGACTCCGACTCGGTATCCGCCGAGTCCGCCGTCGCCGTCTCCGACGCCGTCGCCGACCGGTCGCCGGACTCTGTCTCGGTCGATGCGCCGTCGCTCTGGCCCGTACAACCGGCGAGCGCACCGACGCCGACGATGCCCGCGCCGGCCCGGAGGAACCGCCGCCGCGACTGTCCGAACTTCGAGTCTCGTGTCATGCTTTTCGGCTCGCCTAAAGCGATAAAGCGGTTTCGATTTTTAGGTAGACCTAATCAGTCGGAATACCGGGAGCGAGGACGCGACAGACAGGTTGAAACGTCGGCGTACCGACCGGTCGCTATGGCCCTCCACCGCCGCCGCGTCCTCCGTGCCGCCGCCGCGACGACGCTCGCATCGGTCGCCGGATGTACGTCCGCCGTCTTCGGGGACGGCGACGACGAGTCTCGGACGTACGGTCTCGACGTCGAGCGAATCTCGGCGTCGCCCGTCGAACACGCGCTGTACGAACCGAGCGACGACGAACTGTTCGGGGACCCGGCCCGCACCGCACTCGACGCCGTCCTGCCGGAGGGTCGACACACCACGCACGGCTATCGACCTGTCTCCGCGGACCTGTACGTCGAACACGGGGGAACGTACTACCAGACGGAGTCCGTCGTCACCGGCCGGGAACGGATGGAACGGACGCTCGTGCGAGCAGAGCCAATCGACAGGGAGGCGGCGTCCGACGACGCGATTCCCGTCGACTCGCTCGAACGGCCGGCGGCACGCGTGGTGAAGATACTCCACAGCAACGCGCAGACGGGAGGCGAGGGCGGGAGCGCCGAACTCCTGCGCGGCGACGCGTACGTCCTCCGCCGCCCCGCCGAACGCGAGAGCGCTCTCGCCGCGGGCGAGTTCGACGGGCGGGTCGTCACGATGAAAGCGGGCGGGCCGTGGCTGTACCGGATTCGGACGACCCGAACCGAGATAGTCGAGACGGCGTACACTCTCGTGGCCGTCGCCGTCGCCGACTCGCGCGCGGCGTTCCGCGAGGTGGTGTTCGGGTCGCGAATCGACGCCGAACTCGACCCGGCCGACCTCTCGTCCGAGGTCCGGGAGACGCTCGAAACGGCCGTCGGACGGGGTGGCTACGAGGAGACGACGCCGCTCTCGAAGTCGTACGACGCGCTCCTCGACAGACTCGGTCTGGGCGGGGTCGACGAGTTCGCGAACGGGCGATTGCTCTGGTACGACGGCGAACTGTACCGGTACGCGCTGTACGTGGACGACGCCGAGTCCTAGCCCAAAGAGACAGGCCGTCGCCGCACGAACAGTCGCCCATGAGCGACGACGACTCCGAGTCGCGGCTGACCGTCGTCTGTCGGGACGGCACGACCATCGGCTGTACGAACTTCAAAGCGATAGAGAGCGGCGTCCTCCTGACCGAGGACCTGAAGAAGAACCGGGTGTTCGGGTTCGTCTCCGCGGACGAGGTGCGGTTCGTCCTCCCGACCGAACGGGCGCGCGACCTCACGGAGGGAGAGCAGACGGCCGACGCCGACGGGTTCGACGACCCACTGATGCAACTACCCGGATTGGGTTCGACGTACGCGAAACGGCTCCGGAGCGCGGGCTACGCGTCGGTCGAGGACCTCGCTGGCGCGGACCCCGAGACGCTCGTCGAGGAGACGGGCGCGAACGACGAACAGGCGGCCGAGTGGGTCGAACAGGCGCGACTGAAGTCGGACGACACGGCGAGCGAGGAGGCCGACGAGGACGTGGACGAAGAGGTCGAAACCGAGGAAGCTGACGACGAAGACGACGAAGACGAAGACGAAGAATAACCGAGCGGACAACCGACCGCTCGGACTCGCTGTCGGCCGTCAGCGGGACGCGCTCACTGCCCGCCGGACCTGACCGTCAGCGCGGCCGTCTCGCCCTCGCAGGAGAAGACGAACTCGCCCGGTTCGACGCGTTCGTAGTCGCGGCCGTGGACGGCGAGTCGTTCGACCGGTACCGTCATCGACAGCGTCGCCGACTCGCCGGCCTCGATGGCCGTCTTCGCGAAGCCGACGTGTTCGCGCGCGGGTGTGACCCGCGAACTCACCACGTCCTCGACGAACAGGTCGACGGACTTCGCGCCGTCCCGGTCGCCGACGTTCTCGGCGGTCACGTCCACCTCGACAGTTCCTGCCGGACCCACGCTCTCGGCGGACAGCGAGAGGTCCGTCACCTCGAACTCGGTGTAGCTCAGGCCGTGGCCGAACGCGTACAGGGGGTCGTACGAGTCCGGGTGTTCGTCCGCGCCGATGGGCGTCGGGTGGCGGAGGTAGTTGAACCGCGTCGGGAGGTGCCCCGTCGAACGCGGGACGGAGACGGGGAGTCGCCCGCTGGGGTTGTGCCGGCCGAACAGGGTGTCGGCGACGGCCGTCCCGCCGTCCATGCCGGGGTAGTAGGCCATGAGGATGCCCGGGACGTGCTCGTCGGCCCACGGAATCGACAGCGGGCGGCCCGAAATCAGAACGAGGACCGTCGGCGTCCCCGTCGCCCGGACCGCTTCGAGGAGGTCCCGTTGCGCGTCGGGCAGGCCAAGTCGGGTTCGCGTGGGGAACTCGCCGGTGGGGCGGTTCATCCCCTGCGGGCCGAACTCGTGGATGTACCAGTCCTCGCCGAGGACGACGACGGCGGCGTCGGCGTCTTCGGCGGCCGACGCCGCGGCGTCGACGTCCACCGTCTCGGTGACGTCCGCGCCCGGTTCGTACGTCACCGACTCCTCGCCGACGACGCCGGCGATGCCCTCGCGGACGGTGACGCCG
>NZ_WPCD01000227.1:0-5529 GCF_009741955.1 Halogeometricum sp. CBA1124
GCGGTTCCGCGACACCTGCGGTCTTTCTCTCTCTCGCTCTCGATTTTAGTCACCACGAGCGCCGGCGCCGGCGTCGGTCGGCATCGGTCCCGCGGACCGCTGACCGCGGACAGCGGACGACCGCACGGGGCCAGTCTCAGGGCCGGCCGAGTGGCACTCGCTGGCCCCGCCTGTCGCCGCGAATCCACGCGTACTCGCAGGCGTCGAGCGTGAACGTGCACCGTCCGTCTTCGACCGAGTACTCGCCCGGGCCGACGATGCGCGTGGCGGCCGCGGCCGGCGGTTCGAAGTCGACGGTGACCTCGCGGCGTTCGTCGGCGGTGTTGTGCGCAGTCAGGAGGACCGTACTCCCCTTCGTGAGGCGGTGGACCCACACCTCCTTCGGCGGCACGTCTCTCACCTCGATGTCGCCGGTGCCGATCTCCGAACAGAGCCGACGAGCGTCCACGAGGCGTTCGATGCGCCGCAGGAGGGAAGTCGGGTCGACGATCTGGTCGGCGACGTTGACCGACCGGTAGCCGAACTCGCCGTCGGCGGTGACGGGGTTGACGAGTTCGTCCGCGTCGGCCGTCGAGAAGCCGCCGTTGCGGTTGTTCGACCACTGCATCGGCGTCCGGACGGCTTCGCGTTCCGGCAGGTCGAGGTTCGCCCCCATCCCTATCTCGTCGCCGGCGAGGAGGACGGACGTGCCGGGCATCGCGAGCATGAGGCTGTGGGCGAGGGCGATTCGGTCGTGGTCGCCGGCGTAGAGGTCCGCCAGACGGAGGCGGTGGCCGCGGCCGAATATCCACGAACTGCCGTCCTCGGGGCCGAAGAACTCCCGGCCGTGGTCCATCGCCTCCCACGGGAGTTTCAGGAGGTTCCACTCGTCGTGGTTGCGGAGGAAGTTCGCCCAGTGGCCCACGTCGGAGACGTCGGGCAGGACCTCCATCGCGCGGTGAAGCGGCCACGTGTCCTTCACGCCCACGCCGTAGACGAGGTGGGAGTTGAGGACGAAGTTGAACATCAGGTCGAAGGAGTCGCCGCCGCCGAAGTAGTACGCCAGTTCGTCCGGTTGGTCGTCCGCCTCGGCGAGGAGGATGGCCTCCTCGTTCTTCTCGTGCACGCGCGCTTTCATCTCCTCGAACAGACCGATGGGGTCGTCGAGTTTGGTGCCGTCGTGGCCCTTGGGCATCGTCATCGGGTGCGCGGCGTCGATGCGGAAACCGTCCACCCCGAGGTCGAGCCAGAACTCCAGCACGTCGAATATCTCCTCCTGCACGTCGGGGTTCGCCACGTTGAGGTCGGGCTGGAAGCTGTAGAACTGGTGGAAGTAGTGCTTCTCTGCCACCTCGTCGTACGACCAGACGCCGTCCTCGTAGTCGGGGAAGATGTTCCCCCGCTTCTGGGCGTTCTCGACGTCGCTGGTCCAGAGGTAGTAGTCGTGGTAGTCCGAGTAGGGGTCCTCGCGCGCCCGCTTGAACCACGGATGCTGGTCGGAGGTGTGGTTGAACACGGTGTCGATGATGACGCGGATGCCGCGTTCGTGCGCCCGTTCGACCAGGTCGGTGACGTCGCCGAGGGTCCCCAGTTTCGGGTCCACGGCGTAGTAGTCCGAGACGTCGTAGCCGTTGTCTTGGATGGGGCTCGGGTAGAACGGGCGGAGCCACAGGCAGTCGACGCCGAGTTGCTCGATGTAGCCCAGTCGGTCGATGAGGCCGCGGAAGTCCCCCCAGCCGTCGCCGTCGGAGTCGTTGAACGTCTTCACGTCGATGGAGTAGATTATCGCGTCACGGTACCAGTCCGGGTTCGCCATGGGGGCCGTACTCGCGGAGGGGTTGTGGTTCTTGTCGCCGTCTCGTCGCGGTCGTCCGGCGGTCGCCCGTCGCTCGAACCGCCGCGAGAGCCGTCGCCGTCGGTGCGACGGACGGCGAGGGAACCGCTTAAGTCGGTCACAACCCTGCGAACGTGTATGAACGTCAGGGTATCGCACGCGGCCCGGGTAACGTCATGAGCGTCGGCCACCGCGTGTCCTCGGACCACCAACTCGCCCGTCTGCTCCAGATAGGCGTCGTCTTGGAGGAGGTGGTCGAGGCGCGGGCGTACCACCACTACCAGTCGCTCGCCGACGAGGACCGCGAACTGGACGAGGAGATCGAAGAACTCCTCGAACACGCCGCCGAAGAGTCCGCAGAGCATCGCGAACGACTCGAGTCGATCATCGACGAACTCGACGCCGAGAGCATCCCGTTCGAGGACATCGAGACGCTGGTCGAAGCGCAGTACGGCAAGACGAAGCCGGACGACTTCGACGGCGTCCTCTACGACCAACTCTGCAACGAAGAGACGGCGTACAAGTTCTACGACGACCTCATCGAAGCCATCGAGGCCAGCGACGCGCAGTTCAGCGTGGACCGCGAGCGTCTGGTCGCCCTCCTCTCGGAGATTCGAGAGGAGGAGGCCGAGGGCGTCGAGGCTGTGACGAAAATCATGGAGACGCGCGAATGACGCGAGCCGAGTCACCGGGAGGACATCGATGAACACCGCAGACCAGTACGTGAAGGCAATCTACCTCTTACAGGAGATGGAAGACGGCCCGGCAGCGACCGGCGCACTGGCGGACATGCTCGACGTGAGTCCCGCGAGTGCGAACGAGATGATCGGAAAACTCGAAGGGCGCGGGCTCGCCGAACACGAGAAGTACAAGGGCGTTCGCCTCACCGACGAGGGAATCGTCCGCGCCCGCGAGGCCCTCCAGACGTACTGTATCATCGAACGCTTCCTCGCGAACGTCCTCGACGTCGAGGAGTTCCGGGCGGAGGCGCGGGAACTCGAACCCGTCATAGACGACACCGTCGCGGAGCGACTCGACACCATCATCGACCGGAACAGCGAGTGTCCGGACTGTTTCGACCCCGAGACGGACGCCTGCTGTTACCTCGAACTGGCGAGCGAACCCGAGGAGACGCCCGCGGACTGAGTTCCGGCGTCGAGACGATGACGAAGCGTTAAGTTAGCGCACCGAGATTCCCCGTCTATGGTAGGAACTGAGGCTATCGGTCGTCTCCTCCGTCTCGCGGGCGTGGGACCTCGCGAACAGGCGGAGACACGGGGGGAGCCGGAGTTCCCCTACGTCTGTCGCGGATGCGGGACAGCGTACGACGTCCAGTATCACGTCTGCCCCGAGTGCGGGGGGTTCTCCGTCGAACGACGCGTCGACGACGGGCTGAGTCCCGGCTGAGGCGACTCCGACACCGACTGACGACGGCGGGTCGAACCCGATGCATTTTCAAAGGCTCACCGACGAGTGGAAACTGCAGTCCCGCGATGCGCGGTTAGATGTGACTCGGAGTCCCGTGGTGTAGTGGCCAATCATAATGGCCTTTGGAGCCATTGACGGCGGTTCGAATCCGCCCGGGACTATCCTGCGAGGAACGAACGTGACGAGCGGATAGTCTAGCGGATTCCGAACCCAGAGGACGAGCGGATTCGCGTCTTCGCGGGTCGACCCCGCCTGAGACTACTTACCGTCCGAACGAAGCCTCTCGCCGTCTCTGTTCCCGGATACGCACGGAGCGTCTCGAACGCGGACGCCGCCGTGAGAAAACCGCCTCAGTCTCCGCTCACGGCCGACTCGCCGTCGCCGCCCGAGAACAGACTCGTCTCGAAGTAGACCAGTTCGAGCACGACGACGACCACGCTGATGGCGGCGACGGTGTAGAAGACGGCGCGCTGAGAGGTGAACAGGTGCCACACCATCATCGGGAGGAACAGGACCGTGCCGACCAGCCCGACGGCGGGCGGAATCGCCGACACGTCCTCGTGGTCACGCTGTTGCAGTGCGAGGAAGCTCATCGCGCCGAAGACGACGATGAACGTCAGCGACGCGAACGACGTGATGCCCTCCAGACTGCCGACGACGGTGAACGCGGCGGTCAGCACGCCGAGGAGGAGGATGATGCGCTTGGGGAGTTCCTCGCCCTCCTCGAACTCGTCGGGGGAACTCGTGTCGAGTCGGTCCGGCAAGAGATCGTTCGCGATGAGTCGGTCGGAGAACTGCGCGCTGGTGAACAGCGTCGCGTTGATGGCGCTGGCCGTCGAGAACAGCGCCGACAGCGCGATGATGAAGTGCCCCGTCCCGCCGCCGAACTCCGAGGCGGCCGTCGCCAGCGCCACCTCGGGGTGCTGGGAGACGAGGTCGACGCCGACGATGCTCGTCGTGACGATGGCGACGCCGATGTAGATGAGGACGGCCGTCGGGATGGAGAGGTAGATGGCCGTCGGGTTGGTGTCGCTGTGGTCCTTAATCGTGCTCTGGGAGTACATCAGCAACTGCCAGCCCTGGAACGCCACGAACGACATCGCGGCGGCCATGATGGGTTCGAAGCCGAGCGAGTCGATGCCGGTGTCGATGCCGCCGTTCGACGACCCGAACCAGAGCCCGAAGCCGACGAAGCCGACGAGGACCGCTATCTTGAGGACGACGAGGACGACTTCGACCCAGCCGGACTCCTCGACGCCGACGAGGTTGAGCCCGACGAACAGGCCAACGATAGCCAGAGAGAGGAGTACGCGGAGCGGGAGGCCGAACACCTGCTCGACGCCGAGCATGTCGACGGAGTAGCTTCCGAACGCGTAGGCGTACATCGCCATCGACCCGACGTAGCCGAACAGCAGCGTCCACCCCGCCATCCCGGCGAGCGTCGAACTGTCCGCGAACCACTCCAGATACGTCGGCGACGCGCCTTCGGGGTGGCTCAGTTGGTTCAGCTTGATGTACGAGTAGCCCGCACAGAGGGCGACGAGGCCGGCGAGGAGGAACGCGACCCACGCCGTCGCGCCGGAGATGTTGACGACGACGCCGAGAACCGCGTAGATGCCGCCGCCGATCATCCCCCCGAGAGCCATCGACACCGCACCGGTCAATCCGAGGTCGCCGCCTGCAGAATCATCGACCATTGGGGCGGTGTAGTCGAGGCATCCCTTTCAGTCTTTTAGCCGAGAACGGGATAGCCTGAATTTACTATCGGGGTCTGTGATATAGAGTTGCGACCGCCGAACCGCCCGGCGAATCGCTGCAAACAGATTGTTAGGCGACGGGCTCGACGTACGGATATGAGACAGGCTGGGGAGACGTTGGTCGACGAACCGATCGCCGGTGCGATGCCCCAGACGGACCACGGGCGGTGGCTCGTACTCAACCCCGTGAGCGGCACCGCCGACCACGCCGACCGGGTCCGCGAACTCGCCGAAGAACGGGGATTCCGGGTCGAGGAGACCGAGCGCGCGGGTCACGCCACCGAACTCGCCCGGGCCGCCGCGGCCGACGGCGCCACCCTGATAGCCGTCGCGGGTGGGGACGGAACCGTCCACGAGGTCATCGACGGCCTCGACCGGGCCGACGCGTTCGACCGGACGACGCTCGTACCCGTCCCCGTCGGGACGGCGAACATCGTGGCGACCAACCTCGGTATCGGGAGCGTCGAACAGGCGTTCGAGGTGGTCGAGACGGGGGCACGCAGGCGAATCGACGTCGGCGTCGCCGACGGC
>NZ_WPCD01000344.1:0-1682 GCF_009741955.1 Halogeometricum sp. CBA1124
CCCCGAGGCGACGCGGGCGGTGCGTCCGTCGGCGTACTCCAGCACTCCCGCCGCCTCGGTGTCGACGCCGCTGTCGCGGGTGCGGCGAGGTGGGCGTACGCCCGGTCGGGTTCGCCGAGGAAGTTCCGCGCCGCGCTGACGGCGTAGCTCCCCACGTCGAACAGCGACCCGCCGCCGAGTTCGGGGTTCAGGCGGATGTCCGCGGGGTCGTCGAGCCGGAACTTGAACGCCGCCTCGACGGACCGCATCGCGCCGAGTTCCTCGGACGCTATCTCACGGGCGCGGACGGTCCGCGGGTGGAAGTGGTACATGAACGCCTCCATGAGCGTCACGCCGGCGTCTTCGCAGTAGTCGAACAGGTCGGCGGCGCTCTCGGCGTCGGTCGTCAGCGGCTTCTCGCAGAGCACGTCCAGTCCGGCGTCGGCGGCCCGGCGGGTCCACTCGGCGTGCAACGCGTTCGGGAGCGGGTTGTACACCGCGTCCACGTCGGCCGAGAGGAGTCGTTCGTAGCTCCCGTACGACGCCGGAATCCCGTTGTTCGCGGCGAACGTCGCCGCCGTCTCGGCGTCCCGCGAGGCGACGGCCGTCACCTCGTGGTCGCTCGCGTGGATGGCCGGAATCAGCGACTTGCGAGCGATACCCGCGGTGCTCAGGACACCGAATTTCATGGGCGGTAGACGGCCGACCGCCCGAAAGGTCTTCCGCCGGCGGCCGGGGGGGGGCCCTGCAACCGCGGGCTTCGACGGCCACCGTCGTCGCAGGACGCGACGCGACTACCGCCGCCAGTACTCCGGCGTCAGGATGACGAGGACGGGCAGAATCTCCAGCCGACCGATCCACATGAGGACGACCATGAACAGTTTGCCCGCGTTCGAGAACCCGAGGTAACTCCCCATCGGGCCGACGACGCCGAACCCGGGGCCGACGTGCCGAGGGTCGCGGCGACGGCCGACATCGTCTCCAGCACCGAGAGGTTCAGGCCGTAGCGCGCCGCGTCGAGGAAGAGGAGCCCGCTTGCGACGAAGAAGATGACCAGGTAGAGGAGCGTGAACGCGTAGATGCCGCGAATCGCGCGTCGTCCAGCGCGCGGCCCCCGAGGCGGACAGGGCGGACCGCGTCGGGGTGTGCGGTCGTGAACAGTTCCCGGCGGATGGACTTCAGGATGACGTACCAGCGGACGATCTTCACCGCGCCGCCGGTCGACCCCGCGGAGCCGCCGACGAACATGGCGAACAGGAGGACGTACTGCGCGACCGGACTCCACGTGTTGAAGTCCATGCTGGCGTACCCCGTCGTCGTCACGATGGAGACCACCTGGAACACCGCCTGCCGCACCGCGGGTTCGACCTGTCCGGTGACGAGCGCCGTGAACTCGCCGAGGTAGGCCGCGTCGAACGTCGACTGCCCGACCACGGTCTGCGTGAAGCCGACGCCCGTGAACAGGAGGACCGAGAGGACTGCGGTGAACGTCGCCATCGCGCCGACGTAGAAGCGAAACTCGCGGTCCTCGAAGATGCGCCGCGGGTTGCCGGTGAGCGCGTGCCAAAACAGCGCGAAGTTCGTCCCGGCGGCGACCATGAACGGGACGATTATCCACTGTGCGGCCGCCGAGAACGCCTCGATGCTCCGCGCCTCGGGGAGAACCCGCCCGTCGGCAGTCGTCGTCACGCGTGCGCGACGGC
>NZ_WPCD01000349.1:0-1570 GCF_009741955.1 Halogeometricum sp. CBA1124
ACGTCTGGAACGACCGCGCGGCGTTGAGGGTGTAGATACCGCCCTCGTCCACCGCCCGGCAGGACGCCGAGTCCGTAGACTGGCTCTGTGTAGATTTCGTTTCAAGTGTTTCGCTAATACCGGGCGCGCCACCGCTGCCCGGTGCCGCCGCCGAGTCCGGCGACGACGAAGATGGCCTCCGCCTCGGCGGTGACGCGGCCGTCGAGGGCGGACAGCACCTCTCGCTTGTCGGCCTGCATGACCTCCGCGCCGAGTTCGTTGTCGCCGCCGACCCCGTGGCCCTTCACGCGGTCCTGCCCGACGAGAATCGTCTCGAACGGGATGTCGCGGAGGTCGGCCTCGGCGGAGTTGACGGCGACTGCGTCGAGTATCGCGCCGAACCCCATTCGATCGTCGAACGCGACCAGTTCGCGGGTGAGTTTCCCGCCGGCCTGGCCGACGCCTATCAGGACGGTCTTCATATCCGACGAATCGGGAGTACCTACCTTCAACTTTCCCCACCGAGGCCTTTTATCGGATGACGGGGCCAGTCGCCCCATGCCCGACGACACGACCGACCTCGCGACGCTCGCCTCCCGCCTCGACGCCGTCGAACGCGCCCTGACCGACGAGAACGCCGCGGCGCGTTCGACCACCGGCGGCGACTCGGCCGCCGACCCGTCGACGGACGCTCCCGCGACCGTCGCGGAACTCGAACGTTCGGTCGCGGAACTCGAACGCTCGGTCGCCGACCTGTCCGCCGAACTCGACGCGGTTCGGGGACTGCTGGGCGGCGTTCGGGCGGTGAACGACTCCGTCGAACGCCGCGCGGACCTCGCACTCTCGCTCGTCGAACGCCTCGCTCGGGACCGCGAAGCGGACGGGCTGGTCGCCGAACGCCTGCCGGACGAGGCGGCGTCGTCGGTGGACCCGGCGGACGCGTTCGGCGCGCCGCCGACGCGGACGAGTCCGACGGCGGGTCGCTCGCCGCCCGCCTGCGCGAGGCGCTGTGAAGTGATTCGCGTCGTCCTCGCGGCGGTTCTCACCACGGCGGTGCTCGCCGCGTCGCTGCCGGCGGTCGAGGACGCGCGGGCCCGACCGGACGGCGACGGCGATAGACGCCTCGACCGAACGGCTCTCGGCCACCGGGTCGGCACTCGCGTTCGAGTCCGACCCCGCGGGACCCCGCCGTCGCGCCGACGCGCGCGGTGACGTTCTCGCTCCTGCCGCCGACGTGGACGACTGCGGGCGTCCGTTTCGTCGCCGTCGGCGGGCCGCCGGACGGCCCCGGCAACCGGTCGGTCGTGACGTACGCCGTCGGCGACGGCCGGCCGACGACCCGGCGACTGTCGGTGCCGCTTCCGCTCCGGACACCCGACGGACCGGTCGTCCTCCCGGGGGCGCGGCGACCGGTCGGTGACGGTGTCGCTCCGGCGACGCCCGCCGGTCCCGTCCTCGTCGTCGGCCGCCCCACCGCCGACGGGGCCGCCGAGTCGGCGGGTCGCGCCGCCGCCTGAGATTTAAATACGGAGACGCGGCCAGCGCCCCCATGCCACTCGACTTCACCGGCGTCGTCGCCGCCGCGAGTGCG
>NZ_WPCD01000182.1:0-7312 GCF_009741955.1 Halogeometricum sp. CBA1124
CGCCCGATTCGACGGCGTCGGCGGCCGCCTCGTACGGGTCGGTGAACGTCAGCGTCGCGGCCATCGGGTTCAGCGAGGGCGTCGCGGGGTCGGTCACGCCGACGAGGCCGACTCGCGCGCCGTCCACCTCGCGGACCGCGTGGGGGACCACGTGGTCGGGGGCGAACGGGCCGGCCGTCCTCGTCGCGGACGTCGCCGACACCACGTCTGCGGCGAGTCGGCGACGACGCCGCGCGTCGCGTCCCGGCCCGTAGTCGAAGTCGTGGTTGCCGAACGTGTCGAAGTCGGCGTCGACGGCGTCGAACAGGTCCAGCGACTGCCGCCCGCGTTCGACGAGGGCGAGGACGCCCGGCGAGGTGGTGTCGCCCGTCCCGCAGACGAGGGCGTCCGGGCCGTCCAGCGCGCGCACGCACCCCGCGAAGCGCCCGGCGCGGACGGGGTCGTCGTAGACGTTCTCGATGTCCGAATAGTGGAGGAGACGCGGCATTCACCTGCGGTGACGCCGCGAAGAAGTTGAAGTCGTCGGTCGCTGCTCGGGGCCGCGGGCCGGCGTCAGTTCACGCCTGCTGGCCGGACTCCAACTGGAACGCCACTTCCACTTCGGCCTGGTACTCTCGGTCCTCGACGCTCGCTATCTCGACGCCCATCTCCTTCACTTCGACCCAGTGAACGTTGTCGAGCGTCTCGTTCGCCCTGTCGACGGCGTCGTCTACCGCCGCGTCGAAACTCTCGTCGCTCCGTCCGATCAGAGTTATCTTCTTGTAGACCATCGCAGGGCATAGCTACACCCGCTGACATGATAAAGAGCGGGGCCGGACGGCCGCCGTCGGGCGCTCACGCTCGCGACCCGTCGAACCGAGCCGTCAACGCCGTCACCACCTCGCTGAGTTGTCCGCTCCCCCACGTGGCGACGACTATCGCGCCGCGGTGTCGAACAGGAGGTCCATCATGGTGTCCTCCAGTCCGTACTGCGTGAGGACGCTCCCGAACCCGAACGACGCGGCGACGAGCGATATCGCGAACTCGAGGACTTCCCAGAAGACGCCGAAGGCGAGGGTGAACGTGAGGATGAAGACGAACATGAACCGCGGGGGGAGGGAGACGGCTTCGCTGTGCAGGTCGAACGCGCGGGCCGTGGAGTAGCCGACGGCGGCGACGATGCTGGCCGAGAGGGCGTGCGTGAGGTGGTCCCACCACCAGACGTCGGCGTACGGTGTACCGACGACGGGAAGCGCGACGGTGCCGAGACCGTGCAGGAAGACGGCCGACGTGATCCACAGCGTCAACCCGGCGTCCATCGGGATGCCGTGGTCGCGTTCGAGCGTCTCCGGCAGGAAGGTGACGCCGAACCCGACGAGTGCGTTGACGAACACGCCGCTGTTTCGGCTCAGGAGGCCGACGACGACCATCACCCCGAGCAGAATCTGCATCAGTCGCGTCGCCTGTCGCTGGCGTCGGACCGAGATGCGGAGGGCGTCTCGGACCTTCACCGCGAGGACACCTCCTCGTCGTCGCTCGCCACGACGGGCCGCGACCCGGCGTCGCCCTCCGGGATGCGGCGACGGAGGCGGGCGCGGCGGCGGAAGTAGTACTCGAACAGGACGCCCGCGAACACGCCCGCGACGGTGGCGGCGACGAAGTCCCACATCAACGCCTCCTCGATGACCGCCTCCGGCCGTCCGTCGAACAGGAACGACGTTCCGACGAGGACGTCGGACGCCCACCGGACGACGGCCCACACGCCCGCGGCGGCCATCGTGGTGACGACGACGAACGCGATGGCGAACGAGTGGTTCATCCGGACCGTGGTGAACACGTCGAGTTCGACGGCGACGATGAGGGCGACGGCGGCGACGGCGAGGTAGGTGGTGACGCGACCGGTGAACGTCATCCCGCCCACCGTCTCCCCGGCGACGAGGGCGCGGCCGATGATGGGGAGGGCGGCGACGAACAGCACCTCCCACGGGAGCATCGACGTGGGGTCACGGAGTGCCACCGCCGGGATGACCGCGAAGACGGCGACGGCGGCGGTGAAGCCCGCCCACTGCAGTTCGCCCTCGACGAACTGCCCGACGGCGGTGACGACGAGAAAGCAGACGAGAAGCCACGCGAGCGCGGTGTTGATGCGTCTGCTCTCGACGACCCCACGGAGCCCTGTCTGTGACATACGAACCCGTACGACTGGCGGAATAAAAACGGTTCGCGAAATCGGGTTCCCGCGGGCGAGAACCCGCGCGGTCGGTTCTCAGCGTGCTTCGGGGAGCACCACGTCGTAGTCGTCTCTGTCGTCACCGTCGACGCCGATGACCGCCCACTCGTAGGACGGGTCGGCGGCGGTGAGTTGTCCGCGAAGGTCCCCTGCTGCCTCCTTCCAGGTGACGAAGCATCGAAGCGGATACTCGCGCGCCTCGCCGCCGTCTGTGACCGCGCGTCGGCCACGCAAGTTCGAGTCGGCGTCGAGTACGGTCACCTGAACGGTCCGCCACTTGCGCTCTGCGACGAACTCCTGTCCGTCGCCCGAGACGTCGTACCCGAGTCGACTGAATATCGACCGGGCCTCCTCCGCCGGTGGCATGCTGACAGGGGGCATGTAGGGGACGATACCACGCCTCGTGGCATAAAGATTGTCACACCTTACCACACGCCGAGAATGTCTGCCGAACGACGTATCTCCGGCGTCTCCGGTCGATTCGTGCGGCCCGAATCACCGTGCCGCCCCGACTCACTCGTGGGCGGCGTCCCACTCGTCGGGTTTGCGGATGTTTCCGCAGACGTTGCACTCGACGCGCCCCATCGTGTCCATCGCGGTGTCGAGCGAGTCGCAGTTCCCGCAGAAGTAGCCCCAGCGCGTGTCGCGGTCCTCCGTGACGAAGACGACGAAGAACGGACCCTGCGCGCCGCGTTCGACCAGTCCGTGGTCGACGTACACGGTGCGTCCGTCGTCGGTCTGCACTCCTTCGAGTTCGGCGGCCATGGGCGTCGTTCGACCCCCCGGCGGTTTACCCTGTCGCCTCGGGGTGCGCTCGTCCCCGCCGCCGCGAACCGACCCGAACACTTATTTTACTAACTGTTCATATGAACAGTTGCTAAAGTATCGTGCGGACGACCGAGACTGGCGTCGCGAGACGGAGACGACCGAACCCCACACCCCACCCATGAGAAGACTACCACCGGAAGCACCGACCCGACCGCTCGACGAACGACTGACGTGGCGGAGTATCCTCGTGAGTTACGCGATGATGGCCGCCGTCCCACTGTTACTGTGGGTCGCCGGCGACCGCTACTGCGAGTGACGGCCGTCGCCGCCGTCGTCGGCGCGTTCGCTGTCGCCCGACGGGGTGCGGCGCTGCGGCGCTGTTTCTACGAGTGCGGCGCTTCGCGTTCGACCTCGGAGGAAGCGTCCGCGTCACAATCAGTCGACCGCGCGCCGACGACCCGGCGTAACTGCCGTCACGGCGCGACGTGACCGCGCGAGAACCGATTCGGCGTGACCGGACTCAGGTCCGGAACGACTCGCCGCACCCGCACTCGGAGACGACGTTCGGGTTCTCGACGTGGAAGCCCGCCCCCTGCAGGCCGCCCTCGAACTGGAGGGTCGACCCGCCGATGTAGTTCTGGCTCGCCGGGTCCACGAACACGCGGAGCCCCTTCTGCTCGACGATGGCGTCGTCGTCCTCGGGTTCGTGGTCGAACCGCATCCCGTACGACAGACCCGCACAGCCGCCCTGCTGGACGAACAGGCGCAAACCGGCGATGTCGGTGTCCATCCCTTCGGACTCCATCAACTGCAGGGCCTCTGACGCCGCCGACTCGGTCACGGTCACGGTCGTCTCGGTTCCACCATCGACCGTCTCGGTACTCATGGGAGAACGTACCAGATACACCGTGTTAACCTTGACGCCGGGTCACCCCGCCGTCTCGACCGGTCGCACCGCCGTCACGAGCAGTTCGCCGTGGTCGCCCGCGTCGTCCAGAACGTCCACGTCGTCGAATCCGGCCGCTTCGAGTGCGCTCCGGACCGCCGCCGCGTCCGTCACGCGGAGCGCGGTCCGTTCGGAGGTGACGCCAACCTCGCCGGTCCGCAGGTCGGTCACGCGGTAGTCGGCGTTGACCACGGGCGGACTGCGCGCCACGTCCACGGAGCGTTCGAGGACGTACCGCGCGCCGCGGAACGTCTCGACGCCGGACGAGGCGGCCGCGCGAACGTCCGCGAGGGCGTCGAAGGCGACGATACCGCCGGGTCGGAGCGACGCGTACGCCCCCGCGCACACCGCCGCGAGGGACCGGCGCGCCGTGAGGTGGTCGAACGCGCAGACCGCGTCGAACGCCGGCCTGACCGGCGGGTCCGTCGGGTCGCCGCGGACCACCGACTCCCCCCGCGCGGCGGCGAACGACAGGAGGGCGGCGTGGCTGTCGACGCCGACGGCGTCGTACGTGGTCGAGAGTCGCTCCAGCAGCGTCCCCGTCCCGCAGCCGAGTTCGAGGACGCGGTCGACGTCGGGCGGCAGGCGCGCCCGGAGCAGTTCGGCCCGCGCCGCCCCGCGGGCCGCCCGGTCCTCGGAGACGGCGATGCGCGCCTGCACGGGTGCCAGCGTCGTCGAGAGTGAGTGCTCGGCGTCCGGGTCGGTCACCACCCGGGCGCAGGCGTCAGCGAACGACGGGGGGCGGGGTCGGGGGGACATCTACGCCGCGTCGCCCGCGTCGTCGCTCCCGTCCGGCGTCTCGTCGCCGAAGCGGGCCCGGACGCTCTCGGCGTGGGCCTCCAGCCCTTCGGCCTCGGCCAGCGTCGTGATGGTGTCCGAGAGACCCGACAGCGCGCCCTCGTCGAGACGCTGGACCGTCGTCGACCGGAGGAACGTCTCGACGGAGAGGCCACCGTAGCGCTTCGCGCCGCCGGATGTGGGCAGGACGTGGTTCGTCCCGGAGGCGTAGTCGCCGGCCGCGACGGGCGTGTACGGGCCGAGGAAGACGCTCCCGGCGTTCGAGATTCGGTCCAACAGCGCCTCGTCGCCGTCGGCCTGAATCGACAGGTGTTCGGCGGCGTACTCCTCGGCGAACAGGACGGCCTCGGACATCGACCGGGCGACGAGGACGCCGGAGGCGTCGTTCTCCAACGCGGCGCGGATAGTGTCCTCGCGCGCTCGCCCCTCGATCTGCCGTTCGACGGCGTCCCGAACCGCGTCGGCCACCGCCCGGTCGTCCGTCACGGCGACGACGGAGGCGTTCGGGTCGTGTTCGGCCTGCGCCACCAGGTCGGCGGCGACGAACTCGGGGTCACAGGTCTCGTCGGCGACGACCAGCACCTCGGAGGGGCCGGCGAGGAAGTCGATGTCCACGTCGCCGCGCACCTCGGCCTTCGCCGCCGTCACCCACTTGTTGCCCGGGCCGACCACCTTCTGGACCGCCTTCACCGTCTCCGTCCCGTAGGCGAGGGCGGCGACGCCCTGCGCGCCCCCGACGCTGTAGATGCGGTCCGCGCCGGCGACGTGCGCCGCGGCCAGCGTGATGGGGTTGACGGGGTCGCCGGGCGGCGTGACGACGGCCACGTGTTCGACGCCGGCCACCTTCGCGGGGACGACGCCCATGAGAACGCTGGAGGGGTACGCCGCCGTCCCGCCGGGGGCGTAGACGCCGACGCGGTCCAGCGGTCGGAAGCGACGCCCGAGTTCCCCCGCGTCGAACGAATCGCGCCAGTCGTCGGGCACCTGCCGTTCGTGGAACTCGCGGACGTTCGCGGCGGCCGTCTCGATGGCCTCGCGCACGTCGTCGTCTATCTCCTCGGCGGCGCGTTCGGCGTCGTCGGTCACGTCGAGGTTACCGACTTCGACGCCGTCGAACTCGCGGCAGAAGTTCCGGACCGCCACGTCGCCCTCCTCGCGGACGCGCGAGACGATGTCGCGCACGTCCGACCGTACCTCCGCGACGCCGGCGTCCCGTTCGAAGAACGCCGCGCGTTCGTCCGGCGAGAGTTCGGCCACCTCCCGAACGGTGAGTTGCATGTCGCGCGATTCGGCGCGTGCGGGTAAGGACGTTCCGGAACGGCTCGATTCGGCGCGTGCGGGTCGCCCGGTCGGAGAGCGCTGCGTCCCGGGTCGGGGCGTCTCCGCCGGCCCGTCCGCCGTGGCCCTCTTGTGTCGGGCGCGCGATGCGTCCGACGATGACCGCCGAACCGGTTCGCGTGCTGAGCTTCAACGTCCGCTACGACACCGACGACGACGGCCCGGACGCGTGGCCGCACCGCCGCGACGACGCCGTCCGCCTCGTCCGCTATCACCGCCCGGACGTGGTCTGCCTGCAGGAACCCCTCGAACACCAACTCGACGCGTTCCGCGACGAACTGGACGGCTACGAGTGGGTCGCCGAGACGAGAACCGGCGACGACAACCCTGACGTGACGGACGAACACGTCCCCGTCGGCTACGACGCCGACCGCTTCTCCTTGGCGGACGCGGAGACGTTCTGGCTCTCGGAGACGCCCGAGACGCCCGGCAGCGTCGGCTGGGACGCGACCTGCCGCGCATCCTCACGCGGGCGACGCTCGAAGACGGCGACGGGGAGACGCTCCACGTCGGCAGCGTCCACCTCGACAACAAGGGACCGCGGGCGCGACTCGAAGGCGCGAGAGTCGCCCGGGACCGACTCGCCGCGCTCGACGGCCCGGTCGTCCTCGCGGGCGACTGCAACGCGACGCCCGATTCCGACCCGTACGAGGCGCTGACGGAGACGTTCGCCGACGCGATGGCGGTGGCCGAGTACGGCCACCACGGGCCGACGAAGACGATGCACCGGTTCACCGGCGACCCGACCGACCGCATCGACTACGTGTTCGTCCGCGACTGCGACGTGCGACTCTCCGCGACGCTGACCGACCGGACCGACGAGGGGTCGTACCCCTCCGACCACTTCCCCGTCGCGGCGGACGTGGTGCCGCGGTAGGACGACGCCGCGCCGGTCGTCCCCCCGGTCGTCGGGCGCGAACGGCCCGTTCTCGGGGGCGATGCGCACCCGTCTCGGCCCGTCTCCATCGGAACAGGTGGCTACGGCCGCGAGAATCGCCACGACGGCCCGAAGCGAGCCGTGGACTGACCGTCGAACCGACGTTCCCGACGTGTTCGGAGCGGCGGCGTCCGGAGCGACCGCTGACCGGGGACGGAGACGGTCCCGCCAGCGGCCGACGTCACTCGTCAGGGGGGAGGTACATCGACCCCGTCCGGACACCTCGAACGCCGTCCGAGAGCCGGACCGTCCGGCCCGTCGGCCCCTCGGCGACTTCGACGAGTCCGGTCGCCTCCAGTTTCGGGAGGTGGACGTG
>NZ_WPCD01000242.1:0-4890 GCF_009741955.1 Halogeometricum sp. CBA1124
CGACGAGGGCGAGGACGACGCCGACGACGGCCGCGCGATGCCGAGTCGGTCGCCGACGACGTAGGCGGCGCTCACGGCCAGCAGACAGAGCCACGGGTCGCCGAGGTAGGTGAGCGCGGCGAACAGGGACACGACGGCGTCCGGGAGCGAGTCGGCGACGGCGATTTCACCGACACCGCGGGCGGTGACGAGCGTCTGCATCACTGCGGGAGTGGCGAGTGGAGGAACATATAACCGCCGGAGAACGGAGCGTCGTGCGAGCGTGGTCGGGTCGGCGGGTGGGTCGCGCCCGACGGCGACGCGGGTGAGAGCGAGGCCGGCGCGTCAGGACCGCCGGTCGCGGACCCAGTCGACGAGGCGGCCGGGGACGCCGAGGGCGCCCAGTCCGACGCCGAAGACGACGAAGAGGACGTACAGGCCGAGCGTCGAGAGGTACGTGACGAGCATGGCGACGACGGCGAGCAGGTCGTCCTGGATGAGGAAGAACGCCGCGATGGTGACGGCCGTCCCGTAGAGGAGGACGAGGTACGGCCCCCACCCGCGGGCCTTCCCCTGTCGCATCCGACCGCGCACGTAGCGTTTGAGTTCCGACTCCACGTCCGGGCGGTCGACGGTGCGCTCCTGTACGTCCGACTCGAACGCGTCGAGGTCCGCGCGGAGTTCCTCGACGCGGTCTTCGAGTTGCTCGATGTCGGGCGCGCCGCGGGGTTCCACGTCCGTCTCGCCCGCGTCGTCGCTACCGGGTGCGTCGTCCACGCTCATCGTCCGGTCTGTTGGTCGGGCGCGTCTGTGTTGTACCTGCCGGTCTCCCGAGACGCCGTCCCCCGGTCCGTCCACCACTTTCCCAGCGAGGACGGCGTTGACCACCGCGCCCGTGAGCACGAGGATGCCCGAGAAGTAGAACCACGTCACGAGCAGCAGAATCGCCCCGAGAGCGCCCGCGACGGACGCGCCCGCCGTCGCGGTGTAGATACCGAAGACGACGCCGAGAACCGCCCAGCCGACGGCCGCGAACAGCGTCCCCGGGAGCGCCTCCCGCGGAGAGAGGCCGGCTTCGGGCAGGACGTAGTAGAACGGGAAGAACGCGACGACGAGGAGGACGAGGAGCAGGACGGGAGAGATAATCTCGGCGAACGGGAGGTCGACGAGGCCGATGACGACGGTGGCGGCGGCGACGCCGAGCGTCCCCGCGCCGAGCGACGCCAGCACGACGATGCCGTCTCTGAGTTGCCCGACGAGGCCGCTCGCCTCCGACCCGTAGATGCGCGAGAAGGCGATGTCGAGGCCGCGGAACAGTTTCAGCGCCCCCCACAGCGTGACGCCGAGACTCACCACCGACAGCGCGCCCTGCCCCGTCGGGTCTTCGAGCGCACCGCTGACGAGGTCCGACCCCGACGGCAGGAGGTACTGCTGGGCGAGGCCGAGCACGTACACCCTGAACGCGTCGCCGCCCACGAACGACGCGACGACGAGGGCGAGCGTGAGAAGCGGAACGAGGGAGACGAGCGTGTAGTAGGAGATGCTCGCCGCCAGGAACGTCACCTCGCGCTCCTGGATGGTACTGACCACCGACCGACCCACGGATAACTGATTGCGAATCCGAACGCTCACGTCCCGCCTTCGTCGGAGACGCACAAGAAGATACTTGCCGCTGACAGGTGCTGAAGTCGCCTCTCAGCCGTCGCCGTCGGTGGTCGCCGCGCGCATCTCGGCGATGGTCGCGTCCGTCTTGAACGCCGTCCCCGAGTAGTGCGCCCGCGTCGCCTCGTAGCCCGCCTCGCGGAGTTCGGCGACGAAGTCGTCCATGCTCGTCGCCGAGCGGTTCCAGAGCTTGCACAGTCGGTGCTGGTCGTAGTGCGTGGGCCGGTCGAGTTCGCCCGCGACGGTGTCGAGCATCGACCGGGCGCGCTTGCACTCGCCCATCTCCTCGGTGACGTGGTCACGGACCGAGCGAGCGAACGCGGGGTCGCAGACGGGGCCGAGGTAGATGGGGCCGGCGACGAGCGTCCGGGAACTCCCGCAGGCCGGGCAGTCGTCCGGCGGGTGCGCGACGAGGCCGAACTCGTGGTCGCGTTCGAGGCAGTCCTCGCAGTGGTAGACGTGGCCCAGTTTCTCGACGAGTTCGTCGGCCTTCGTCGCCCGGCCGTCGAGTTCGAGGTACGTGCGGGCGTAGTGGCGCGTCACGTGCGAGAGGACGGGGACGGCCGCCTTGTCGTAGCGCGCCGCCGTGCGAATCAGCGCCGACAGGAGGACGCGGAGCCCCATCTCGGGGTGGTAGTCGGTGTTCTGCGGGAGCGTGCTGTACTTGCGGATGCCCGACTTCTGGTGTGCGCCGCACAGCGGTGCGGTGTCGGTGGCGGTGACGCAGACCAAATCGCGCGTGTTGGCGAACGCCGCGTCGGCGAACGGGATGGGCGTGCCGAACGGGTCGAGGTCCACGACGTCGAACACCGAGTCGTGCATGAGGGCGTTCGCGTCGCGGTGGACCGCCTCCCCCGACAGGTCGTTGCGCGCGAGGTTCCGGCGGGCGAGTTCGACCGCCTCCTCGTCGAGGTCCGCGCAGGTCACGTCGAACCCCTCGGCCGCGGCGCGGACGCCGCGGATGCCGCTGGCGGCCATCGCGTCCAGATACGACTCCGCGCGGTCGTCTCGCTCCCGGTACGCCCGGAGCGTGGCGACGGTCACGTCGCGGTTGAGTTCCTGCGTCGGGTTGTAGAACACGTCGTCGCCCGACCCCTCCGACGCGCCGTCGCGGGCGCCCGGCACCGACACCTCGACGCCGCCCTCACGTACGTCCATGTTCCGGGAAGCGGTCCCCGCGGCGAAAAGCGATACGATGCGTCCGGACCGACGGCGAGCGCATCGGTGCCGTTTTGTCCGCCACCGGCCAACTCCGGGGCGTGCGAGAGGTGGGCGACGGTCCCGACGACGGGGACGACGAGGCGGCCGCCGACCCGGAAGCGACGCCCACGGCCGAAGCGTCCGACCCCGGCGAGTCCGGCGCGGAATCCGGGTCCGCCGATACCGATGCCGCAGACGGCGGCGGGGAAGCCGCGCCGGCGGCGGTACAGAGGCCGCAGACACCGAGGCCGCCGGGAATCGGACGCCCCGGACGCCGCCGACGCCGTCACCGACGCCGCGTTCGCCGTGCCCACCGAGACGAAGAGCGACCGGGAGACGGCGTGGCGGCGTGACCTCGCGGCGGCGGGGGAACTGACGCCGGGCGTCGTGGACGCCGTCGCCACCATCCACGGCACCCGCGGGACGCGCGCCATCGAGGCCGTCTCGGAGGGGCGCGTGAAGCGCTACCGAGACTTCACCGTCGTGGTCGGCTACGCCGAGGAG
This sequence comes from Halogeometricum sp. CBA1124, assembly GCF_009741955.1. NCBI lineage: Archaea > Methanobacteriati > Methanobacteriota > Halobacteria > Halobacteriales > Haloferacaceae > Halogeometricum > Halogeometricum sp. CBA1124. The sequence continues at coordinate 3,346 of NZ_WPCD01000242.1, forward strand.
TACGTCGTCGAGGACGGCGGCTGTACGTGCAAGGACAGTTCGTACAACCTCGACACCGAGGACGACGACCAGCGCTGCTGGCACGTCCTCGCCGCCGCCGTCGCCGAACGCATCGGCGAACTCGACCACCACGACATGTGGTACTCGGACGTTCGCGAGTTCCTCTGAGCGGCCGCCTGCATCGCCCCGTTCTGGGCGTGCGCGCGGTTTTTTGTCGCGTCGGGTCGTACTGCGGCGCATGGCCCACGTGTCAGTCCCCGTTCCCCTCCACCGACCGCGACGGCCGACGAGCAGTGCCGTCGGCGTCGCCTACCTCGTCCTCGTCGGCCTCGTCGGACTCGCGTTCGCCCTCCAGTTCCAACCGACGCAGGTGCCCGGCTACCTGTTGCTGGTCGGGTTCGACCTCCTGCAGAACCCGCTCGCCCCCGGGCTGACCGGGCTGGCGTTCGACGTCGCGTTCCACGCGTACCTCGTCGTCCTCGCCGCCCTCGTCGCGTCCGTCGTCGGCGAGCCCTGACGACTGACGGCCGAGTCGCCCCCTCCGCAACGTTTTCCCGCCGGGTACACGAACGTCCGAGCGAGATGCCCACTATCGACGAGAAGCGTGTCTACACCGACAATACCGGCACCGAGACGGTGTTCGTCGCCAGCGACGCGGGCGTCGTCGCCGTCTCGGTGTCGGACGACCTCGTGGGCGGGTTCGGCATCGCGCACCGCTGCCGCGCCCGGGACGTCGCCGTCGGCGGGGGGACCCTCGCCGTCGCCGCCGCCGAGGACGTGTTCCGGGCGGACCTGACCGAGACCGACGACGCGGACGACCTGCGGTTCGAGCCGACCGGGTTCGGACCCGCCGCGGCCGTCGGCTTCGACGGCGAGACGCTCCACGCGGGCGACGACGACGGCCGCGTCGCCCGGTTCGAGGGCGGTGGCGGGAGCGACGGCGGCGACGATGCGAACGCGGACGGCGCGGCGTGGACCACCGTGGGCGAGACGGGGGCGGTCCGCGCCGTCGACGGCCCCCTCGTCGCCGCCGCCGACGGCGTCCACCGACTCGACGCGGACGGTCTCACGTCGGTCGGGTTGGACGACGCGCGCGACGTGGCGGGGCGCGACCCCCTCGCCGCGACGGGCACCGGACTCTACAGACTCGGGAACGGCTGGATGGACGCGCTGTCGGGAGCGTTCGACGTGGCGAGTGCGGCGGCGGACGGCCGGGCGCACGCCGTCGGCGGCGGCGACCTGTTCGCCCGCGGCGACGGCGGCGAGTGGGCCCCGAACCCGTCCCCGTCGCCGACTGGGACAGACGTGGCTTCACGGGCGACGGCGACGACGGCCGCGGCACTCCTCGACACGTACCCCGACGACGAGATGCGCGCGTATCCCGTCTCGACGCGCGCAACAGTCCCCGCGAAGACGATCGATGCGTCGTCGAAACCCGTGGAACGCTGAATCCGCGGAGGGTGCGCTCTCCCACTCGTGTCGCCTTCGAGAGGACGTATTTTTGGAACGTATTGTGTATAGCGGCATGTAGTTTAGAAAGTCCGT
>NZ_WPCD01000366.1:0-1327 GCF_009741955.1 Halogeometricum sp. CBA1124
CGTCCTCCTCGTCGCCCTCGGCGCGGCGGCCGTCGCCGCCTCGTGGTGGCTCCTGACCGCCGCCGGCGTCGTCTGAGTCGCGGCCGAAAAGGGGAAGACAGAAACGCGCCCCACCGCATCACTCGGTATGAGTATCTTGGAGGACGCGCGCGAACTCGCGGCGCAGGGGCCCCTCTGCGACCCCTGTCTCGGCCGGGTGTTCGCCGACCGGAGTCACGGCCTGACGAACGCCGAACGCGGCCGGAGCCTCCGGGTCGCCGCCGCCCTCGAGGACGACGAGGAACCCGAGGACGTCGCCCGCGAGGACTGCTGGGTGTGCGAGGGCGAGTGCGCCCGTTTCGACGAGTGGGCGGAACGCTGCGCCGCGGCCGTCGAGGACGTGGAGTTCGACACCTACCAGGTCGCACGCGCGCGCCGCCCCTCGTCGAGGAGAACGAGATTCTCCTGCGCGAGGGTGCCGGACTACCCGAGGACGCGGGCGAACTGTTCAAATCCGAGTTCAACCGCGAAGTCGGCAAGCGGTTCGGCCGCCTGACCGAGACGACGGTGGAGTTCGGCCGCCCCGACGTGCAGTTCCTCCTCGACATCGACGCCGACGAGGTGGAAGTCGAGGTGAACTCGGCGTTCGTCTACGGGCGCTACCGCAAACTCGAACGCGACATCCCGCAGACCGAGTGGCCCTGTAACAAGTGTCACGGGAGCGGCTACCTCGGGAAACAGCCCTGCGACAAGTGCGACGGGACGGGCTACATGTACCAGGAGAGTGTCGAGGGCCTGACTGCTCCCGTCGTCACGGACGTGATGGACGGGACGGACGCGAAGTTCCACGGCGCGGGCCGCGAGGACGTGGACGCGCGCATGCTGGGGACGGGTCGACCGTTCGTCGTCGAGGTGATGGAACCCCGCCGACGGCACGTCGACGTCGAACGGTTGGAGGGCGACGTCAACGCGTTCGCCGAGGGGAAAGTCGAGGTGGAGGGACTCCGCCTCGCCGAGTACGACATGGTCGAACGCGTGAAGGAACTGAACGCCTCGAAGCGCTACCGCGCCGAGGTGGCGTTCGGCGACGACGTGTCCGAGAGCGAACTCGCCGACGCCCTCGCGGAACTCGACGGAGCCACCATCGAGCAGTACACGCCGAATCGCGTGGACCACCGGCGCGCGGCCCTGACGCGAACTCGCGATGTGTTCGAGGCGACGGGCGAGTGGCAGGACGAACGCCACGCCACCGTCGAGATTCACGGCGCGGGCGGCCTCTACATCAAGGAACTCGTCTCCGGCGACGAGGGGCGGACGAACCCGAGTCTCGCCGGCGTCCTCGCGTCGA
>NZ_WPCD01000304.1:0-2711 GCF_009741955.1 Halogeometricum sp. CBA1124
CGGGCGTCGAACTCGTCGGCGGCGAGACGGCCGTCATGCCGGAGGTCATCAAGGGACTGGACCTGGCGGGCACCTGCGCGGGACTGGCGCGGAAGGACGCCATCTTCCCCGGCGAGGCGGAGGAGGGCGACGCACTCGTCGGCTTCCGCTCCTCGGGTATCCACTCGAACGGGCTCACACTCGCCCGGGAGGCGGCGACGCGCGACCACGAGTACGACGACGACTGCCCGTTCGAGGGCTACGACACCGTCGGCGAGGCGTTGCTGGAACCCACGCGCATCTACACCGACCTCTTGGACCCGATGCGCGAACACGGCGTGCACGCGGCGGCCCACGTCACCGGCGGCGGGTGGACCAACCTCGAACGCATGGGGTCGTTCCGCTACGTCGTCGAGGACGCCTTCGACCCGCACCCGGTGTTCGAGTTCGTCCAGCGCGCGGGCAACGTCTCCGACGAGGAGATGCACCGCACGTTCAACATGGGGACCGGGTTCGTCGCGGCCCTCGCTCCCGAGGACGCCGAGGAACTGGCGGCGGCGACGGACGGCCGAATCGTCGGCCGCGTCGAGTCGGGGTCCGGCGTCGCCGTCCGGGGTCTGGAACTCTGACCGCAGGGCCGTGACTCCCCCGAGACCGCCCGCACCCGATGGTCTGCCCGTCCTCGGCAACACCGTGGCCTTCGCTCGGAGTCCGTTCTCCTTCACCGACGCCGCCGTCGCGGAACACGGCGACGTGGTTCGCCTCTCCATTCTGGGGAGCGACCGCTACATCGTCGCCCACCCCGACCTGTTCGAACGCGCCCTCGTGACCGACCGCGAGGCGTTCGCGAAGACGGACGACTTCCGCCTCGCGTTCGGCGACAGCGTCCTCGCCGTCGAGGGCGACGCGTGGCGCGAACAGCGCGACCTGCTGGACCCGTTCTTCTTCTACCGGCGGGTCGCGGAGTACGTCCCCGCGATGCGCGAACAGGCCGCCCGGCGCGCGTCGTCGTGGACGCCGGGCGAGACGTACTCGATGGTCGACGAGATGAAGGGCCTCACGTTCGACGTGCTGGCGGCGACGCTGCTCGGATTGGACCGCGACGGCGGCGGCGACGCGTTGCGGCGGGCCGCCGACGACCTGAACGCCCGCTTCGCACCCACGTCGTGGGCGCTGCCGGACTGGCTGCCGACGCCGAGTCGCCGGCGGTTCGACCGCGCCGTGACGACGTTGCGCGAGGAGATAGACCGACTCGTGCGCGCGGACCACGACGACGACTCCCTGCTGTCGGTCCTCGCGAACGCGCGCGAGGGCGATGGCTACCCCCGGTCGGACGCCGCCGTGTCGGACCAACTGGTCGGCGTCATCTTCGCCGGCCACGAGACGACGGCCCTCGCCCTGACGTTCGCGTGGTACCTCCTCGCACGAAATCCGGGCGTCAGAGAACGGGTCGAACGCGAGGTGGACGAGGTGGTCGGCGACGACCCCGTCCGGACGGACCACCTCTCGGAACTCACCGTCCTCGAACGGGTCTTCCGGGAGTCGATGCGGCTGTATCCGCCGATTCACACGCTCCCGCGGGAGACGACGCGCGACGTCGAACTGGGCGGCTACCGGATTCCCGCGGGGTCGGAGGCGTTGCTCTCGGTCGTGAACGTCCACCGCGACGCCCGGTTCTTCGAGAGACCGGACCGGTTCGACCCGGACCGGTGGGACCGCGACGACCGACACGACTACGCCTACGTCCCGTTCGGGGCGGGGCCGCGGCGGTGCGTCGGCCGGACGTTCGCGACGATGGAGGCCAAGGCGGTGATGGCGGCGGTGATAAAGCGGTACCGACTGGAGTGGGCGGGCGACGGCGAGTTGGGTCTGAACCCGCAGATGACGACGCAACCGCGCGGCGAGGTGCCGATGACGGTGCGAGAGCGGTAGTCGGTCGAGGCGGCGGCGACGGCGGAGGAGGCGACGGCAATGGGGGCAGAGAAAGCGGAGGCCGAGAGAGGAACGGAGAGAGGCGGCGGCGGAACTCAGAGGCGGGCCGCGACGTCGGCTTCGGTGATGATACCCACCGTCTGTCCGCCCCCGACGACGAGGACGGCCGAGTGGTGGTCGAGCGAGGAGTCGATCTCTTCGAGGGTCGCCTCGGGTTCGACCGTCGTGATGGCCTCGCGCATCACTTCGGCGACCGGGAGGTCACCCACGTCTTCGTCCTGCACGCGCCTGATGTCCCCGTTCGAGATGATGCCGACGGGGCGGCCGTCGCGGATGACCGGCAGTTGCGAGAACCCCTCCTCGAGCATCCGGTCGCGGGCGTCGCGCACGGAGTCGTCGGGCGAGACGCTGACGACGTTCGTGTTCATCAGGTCGTCCGCGCGGACGACGCTCCCCTCCGCCTCGTCGAGTGCGTTGACGATGCGCCGGAGGGTGGAGAGGCGCGGGTCCACGTCGCCGCCTTCGATTCGCGCGATGAGTGGCTGGGAGACGCCCGCCATCTCGGCGAGCGTGCTCTGCGTGAGGTCGAGTTCTTTCCGCCGTTCCCGGAGGTCGTGCGGGGTCGGGAGTCCATACTCCTCGATAAACCTGCAGGTTATATGAAAAAGGTTCCGGACGGTCAGGCCGCGGCGTCTTCCTCGTCGGCTTCCGTCTCGACGACGCGATGACCGACAGCGGAACGTCGCGAAGCGCGCCGCCGACTTCGCGTCTTGGCGCATGCGGGAGCGTGCTTCTCGCCG
>NZ_WPCD01000303.1:0-2789 GCF_009741955.1 Halogeometricum sp. CBA1124
CGACGACGAGGTCGGCCTCGGCGCCGACGTGCGTGAGGCGCGTCCGCATTCGCTGGACGGCGTCCGCCCCGCGCGTCGTCCCCGGCGCGACGACGACGGCGCGGTCGGCGGCGTTCACCGCCGCTATCGCCTGATTCGCGGCTATCGGCGGCACGTCCACCAGCACGTGGTCGAACCGTTCGGCCGCCGCCGTCAGTCGCGTCTCCAGACGCCGGGCGGCGTCCGGCGTCTTCGCCCGCGCGAACCGCTCGAACGGTGCGAACGCCGGGCAGACCGCGATTCGTCCCGGCACCGCCACGTCGAGCGTTGTCAATCCGTCCGATAGCGGGGCGTCCGCCTCGTCGGTCAGCAGTGCCGTCAGGTCGGGCGCTATCTGCCCCTCGACGTGGGCCGCGAGTCCCTGCGTGGCGAACGCGGCGTCGAACACGCCGACGTCCGCACCGTCGGCGGCGAGGGCGGCGGCGACTTCCAGCGTACACCGCGTCGTCCCCGCCCCGCCCGTCGCCCCGACGAACGCGACGCAGTTCGCCGCTGTCGTTCGGGCCCCGTCGCCACTCGTGCCGCCGGTGTCGTCCATGCCTCGCGATGGCCGCGTACTCCACCTAAAACGTCCGGTCTGCGCGACAGTCTTTCACTCCGACGATACGTCCGTTCGCTGCGGAGACGACGGCCGAGAGTCGCTTTCTCCAAACACTTATCCGCGGAGACTTTTTTGTAGGCAGTATGATTCGCGATGCAGAGTCCGTCTCCGTACTCTGCGTTGACGACGAACCCGGGTTCGCCGACCTCACTGCGACGTACCTCGAACGGTACGACGACCAGTTCTCCGTCACCACGGCGACGTCCGGACCGGCCGGTCTCAGGACCCTGATGGAGACCGACTTCGACTGCGTCGTCAGTGACTACGAGATGCCCGAGATGGACGGACTGGCGTTTCTCGAAGCCGTCCGCGCGGACCACCCGGACCTGCCGTTCGTCCTGTTCACGGGCGAGGGGTCCGAGTCGGTTGCCAGCGACGCGATTTCGGCGGGCGTCTCCGCGTACGTACAGAAGGGGGCGGGGACCAGTCACTACCGGACGCTCGCCCGCCGCGTCCGCAACGCCGTCGAACTGGTCCGGGCGAACGCGCGCGCCGAGGAGGCGCAGACGCGAGCGCGCGTGATACTCGAGAGTTCGCCGGACGCATCGACGTGACCGTCGACGGCCGGTTCGTGTACGCCAACCCGGCCGCCGTCGACCTGTTGGGCGCTGATAGCGAGGCGGAGTTGCTGGGGCGGGACGCCTTCGAGTTCGTCGCTCCGGAGGACGAAGCGGGCACCGAGGAGGCGATATCGCGCCTCGAACGGGACGGCGCGGTCTCCCAGTCGCGTCGACTCGTCCGGACGCTGGACGGGGAGACGGTTCCGGTCGAGGGGACGGCCCGCCCCATCGTCTGGGACGGCGAGGACGGCGTCGTCGCCATCTTCCGGCGCGTCTCCGAACAGGAGGAACGCGAGTACGAGCGGACGCGGTACGCCGCCGCGTTCGCCGGCGCGATGGACGCCATCGTCGTCGCCGACGACGAGGGGCGGTACATCGACGCGAATCAGAGCGCCTGCGACCTGTTCGGCGTCTCCCGGGAGGAGTTGCTGGACAGACACATCGGCGACTTCGCGACCGAGGACTTCGCGTTCGGCGACGCGTGGTCGTCGTTCCACACCGCGGGCGAGGACCGCGGCGTCTTCTCTCTGGTCCGCCCGGACGGCGAGCGCCGAATCGTCGAGTACGCGGCGACGCAGGACGTCGTCCCGGGCGAGCACCTGTCGGTCCTGCGCGACGTGACAGAACGCGCCCGACTGGAGGAACGCCGACAGGCCGACCACGAGGCGTTGGAACAGATGCACCGCATCGTCGCCGACAGGGACGAACCGCTCGACGCGAAGGTCGAGCAGTTGCTCGAACTCGGGACCGACTACCTGGGCGTGCCGTACGGCTTCCTGACGCGTATCACGGACGAGACGCAGACCGTCGTGGCGTCTGTCGGCGACCACGAACTGCTCCAACCGAACGAGTCCGGACCGCTCTCGAAGGCGTACTGTCGGAAGACCGTCGTGGACGACGAACTCGTCAGCGTGCAGCACGCGTCGGCCGAGGGCTGGGCGGACGACCCGGCGTACGAGCGGTTCGACCTCGGCTGTTACATCGGCGCGAAAGTCGTCGTCGAGGGCGACCTGTACGGGACGTTCTGCTTCGCGGGCACCGACCCGCGCGCGGAGTCGTTCTCCCACGGCGAGGAGGCGTTCGTCGAGTTGCTGGCGCGGTGGGTGGCGTACGAACTCGAACGCCGGCGGAACACGGAGGCGCTCCAGAGCCAGACCGAGCGGTTGGCGGAGTTCGCCTCGGTGGTGAGTCACGACCTCAGAAATCCGCTCTCGGTCGCCACCGGCTACCTCGACCTCGCCCGCGAGGAGGGCGACCCCGAGCAGTTCGACCGCGTCGAGACCGCTCTCGACCGGATGGAGCGCATCATCGACGACCTGCTGTACCTCGCGCGGGAGAACGAGCAGATACGGGACACCGAACCCGTGGAGCTAGACGACGCGGTCGAGCAGACCTGGCAGACCGTCGTCGACGCCGACGCGGCGGCGACGCTCTCGACGGTGGGTGACCTCGGGACGGTCGTCGCCGACCGCAACCGACTGTACCAGCTTCTGGAGAACCTCTTTCGGAACGCGCTGGACCACGCGCGACGCGTCACGTCCGGGTCGTCGCCGACGGCCGACGGGTCGCCGTCGAGGACGACGGTCCCG
>NZ_WPCD01000002.1:0-70655 GCF_009741955.1 Halogeometricum sp. CBA1124
CGACAACGCGCTCTACGCTAGTCAGCGCGGTTCAGCACCGACCTGTACCAGTGACTGGTTCATCATTGACGCCGCTGCTGGCGTCACTGCCGGCGTTTCATCTATACGTTGCTGAACCGGGCGTCAGGGGGCGTTGAACAGAAACTGGAGGAACAACTCCGCGACCACCACGACGCGATCTCGTTGCTGTTCCGTCCGTTAGCAAAGGATGCTGACGAATCTGCGGCGACCATGAAACCGTGGACTGAGCCGGAGCTCGGGGCAGCCTTCGACGACAACACCGTCGCAACCGAGTTTGTGGATGGGTACACGATTCTCAGCGAACACTTGAAATCGAACAACGGGTCGGCCAGCCTCAACTATCCGCGAGATCTACGCAGGGTCGTAAAATACGGGTGCGTTGCCTTCTACATCTACATGGCGAACCGGCACCAAGAGATCAGCAAGAAGGGGAACAGCCGCGGCCGACTTCCCCTCGTGTTGAACTATACGGGAGATACAGACAATCCAGTCGCGGATGCGAGCCTAGATAGCACCAGGACCGCACATTCAGAGATCCAACGTGCGACCCGACTCGGTATCCGGGAAGTCCTTGACCGGGATGGGTATCGGGCGTACAGCGAAGAAGAGATCTATGAGCAACTGAAGGTCCGGGAGTTCCTTGAGGTCAGCCGACAGAGCGAGGAGAAGCGTAATGAGGACTACGAGACGTTCGAGGCGATATACAGCTCCGATCCAGCCTCTGAGACCTTTGAGAAGCTGGTGAACGCGGTGAGTGATGCAATCCACCACTCGTCCAGTCGGTTCAACACTTACACACCGCAGACCACGGCACAAACGTTCGGCTGGCGGGCCGGCCTCCTCAAACCACGTGGGAACCGGGCGAACAGACGCCGCTTTCGACCGGATCCCGAGATTCTGGAAAGTATTCTCTTATCAATCATCAAACCAGGTGGATCGATGTCGCTCGGTGAACTCTGCGAGGAGCTTCGTACCCGGTATGGGATCATCGTCGGCGGGACTGAGCGTGACCGAGAGCATCTTTCAGCGTGGGACATTCATCTCGGAGCAAGCGGTACCGAGAGCGACCCACTGAATAACCGGAATTACGAGGGATTCAAGCAGGCAGTTGTGGACCTTGGATTTGCGCAGGAATACGCTGATGGCGTAACTATCGTTTCCACCCCATCGAAAAATGAGTGACACGGCAACCACCCAGACTACCACGTTAGAGGATAGTGACCGGCTCATCGGCGAGGCGATTGCCAGCCGTATCAATGACGCGTTGGCATCTGAACCCCTCGGCGTAATTATTGAATCTCCGCCTCGGTTCGATCCAGATGCGTTCATCGAAACTCTGTGTGACGGTGCCGAGTACGATATCGGGCTGGCCCTGGCTGGGATCTCCGAAGCAAATGTGGACACTCTTCAGCAGACTACTGCGGGATCGTCTGTCCGAGTGACTGGCGAGGTCAGTGTCGCTGTCAAGTGGCGAAACGGTTCCGATACTGGATTCGATTGGGACGGGGAGCATATCCCGGAGCGGACAGTCGTGCTTGTACGGGGAGACCATGCAAAGATGGGATCACTTCACCGGCTGACGGCTATCCCGCTTGGCGAAATCAGTAAACAGATCACCGACCGGATGCGGTCACTTGACCAGTTCGCCGATAACGCCCCCGCACAGGCGGTATGGAAAACGCTCGGGACAGATCTTCGGGACCGGTTCGGGATTCCAGCGATCGCGGATTATGCTGTTGCGACCACACGAGACTCGCGGCAGGCCGCGCTCGAAGCATTAGGACATGAACTCTATCGGCTGAGACTGTTCACAGATCCGGGGTTAGACGTACCTAGCGAGATTCCGGAGCGGCTTGCAGACAATCTGGATCTGGTCTCGCGGGTCGCGCACATGGCTAATACTGATCGACGCCGGATTATGAACAGCATCCGGAAAGGCGACGACCAAGCGGAACGCGGTGAGATCGTGGAAAAACTCCGACGGTTTGAACGGACCGGTGACGGTACGATTCTGGCTGAGTTAACCTACGAAGAGGTCAAGGATGTGTTCTCCACGTCAAGCCAGTCGACAACCACGAAGTCAACTCGAACTACGCGAGGCGATGTGGAATCGGCAAGTGTGGAACTCGTATTCGATGACCGGAAAGAAGAACTCTCCAGTCTGTCTGAGCAGTTCGATGATTCGTTCGAGGAGGAGGCGCTCGAGAACGGTGAGAACCGGGTGTATCTAGACTACGATAACGACCGTCGGCTCGGTGTCGACGTGGATGATGACCAGTACTACTTCATCCAGCATTTCGTGACTGAGAACCGGTTTGGCGGCGTCATCCGTGATGCTGAATCCAGGCAAGATGCCATCACGAACTTCCAAGCATTAGATGCTGAGTTCTTCTCGCCTGAAGGGGACGACAGTAGCTTCACCCAGCTCCGCCAATTCGCTGACCGCAACGAGGATTTCGAATCCCTTGTCGAAGCGATCGACAAGTTCATCGAGGCACGGTCCGCGCTCGTTGGCGATCTCCAGGGTCTGTTGAACATACCGCTCATCAAACTCCTTGGCGATGGGGACCTCCTGGAACAGACACTGACCTACATCCAGGCATACCGCACTGCCCAGGATAAACTTGATAAGAAATACCGCGATCTGCAGGACGCAAGTTCGTCCGGGGCCTCACGCGTCCTTTCAGAGTTCCTTCTGCTGGACACGATTGTACTGGAAACAGAGCAGGGGCGGGAACTGATACTCTCGCCGCTTCATCCGCTGCATCTCTGGAAGTACGCAGAGTTGGCGCAAGAGGTCTCTGAGGAGCGTGAATCGCTGAGCGAAGAGGAACGGGAGTTCCTTGTTGAAGCCGTTGACGAACAGCCCCACGTCCTCCGCAGCATCCATGTCGGTGGCAACAGACGGCTCCAACGGCAAACCTACTTAATCCAGTCAGATGAGTTCGGGAAACTCCCCGTGTTCGGGGAGCCGGGGGAGGCCGACGCCGGTACCAATTCCCGAGTGTGGGATTACCTATTGGAGAAGTTCGTCTCTGCGTACCCGCCAGCGAAACGCCACCTCAAAATCAGTGTGGTCGACCCGATCCAACCATCCGATCTACTGAAAGACATAGCGGACTGTGCAGACGACGGCCACCTCGATGGTGCGACCGTCGAGTTCGTATTCATTGAGGGGCGCAAGAGATCCATCTTAGAAGGGACCACACCAGCACAGGAAGAAGACATCACTCGCATTTTCGGTCCGGACAGCGACATGGGATCGTTCCGAATTGTCACTCGAGAGTATGCAAGCTACGATGACTATCTCGAGCATTTGACGGTGAATCCCAAGCATTTCGTCTTGCTGAATGACCGTAGCGAGTTCTACTTACAGGAGTTCGACCGGGATACCGACACGACGATTCACCCGCTCTACGTGCCAAAGGAGTTCCAGTATGATTCATTCGAGGACGAGATCAGTATCTCTCCGTCGAAGGAGGGTGTACTGTTCTCCGAATACCAGAACCTGGTCAATCAGCTCTACAGCCAGCGCCAGACCATCCACAATGCCGAGGTCCACGAACTAAATATTCCACGCGAAACCGTTGATCAACTTCTAGGGTCATCTATCTGGGTATGTCTCTCAACCCCAACGATGAATACCAACCCGTTCTGGAACGAGAACCTCATCTCCCAAGAACGTCGAGGAGATCGTGACTACGCCATCTATTCCGGCGACATCGACCATTTCCGTCGGACACTCCGCCGCATAATCAACGAGTACCGGATTGCTCCCGACGACGCCGATCTCGAGGATATCGCCGAACGTATCGCAAGTATCCAACAGAGCGGACTTCTCCGACTGATCACACAGGAGACTCTGAGTGACCAACAGTCACGGAACACGAAGGGTATCCTCGGATCGATCATCGCGGTCCAGTGGCTACAAGAGAAACTTAGGACGCCAAAGCTGATTTTCTCGATAGACGATCCGGTGACCCGAGAGTGGCTGAACTTCGACAACAAAGGTCGTCGGGCAGACTTCTTGACCGTCCAGTTCAATGACGATGGTGGTCTGATCCTCGATATCGTCGAGGTCAAAGCGCTAGATGAGCCCGACGATGCATTCACCGTCCATGAAGAAGATGACACCAAGGTCGTTGAAGGCCCGGCAGTAGAGCAGCTCTTCGAATCGACGGAGACGATCCGGAAACTGTTCAGTGGCGAGGATAATATCACTATCGCGCCCCGAAAGGAAGCACTCCGCGAACAGATATATCATGAACTGATTTCTTCAGATGTCACGGGTGACAAGGCCGAGTGGGCGACGCGCATCAACAACGTGTTCCGAGGTGAGGCCCAGATTGAGGTCAACCCACGGATCATCTCAGTCGAAATCACGAACCAGGCGACAGCTGATGAACGAATTGATGGCGTGACCAGGGAAGCGCAATCTATTCGCGTTGACCGGGTACCGCGACAGACAATTACGCGACTACTGGTGAGCGGGTTCGAGGAGGAAAGTGAGAGCCGATATCGCCCCGAAGAAATCGAAACTACGGGCGAGGAAGATCCAGAGGACCAAGAACTGACGGACGAAAACGAGGAAACAACAGAACAGGAATCGACCGAAGTTAAAGCGGCCAAGCCTACTAATACCGATCAGCCGTTCGGTGACCGGGCAGAGTACGCCGATACTGTTGAAACGCTGAAACGTGTCCTGAACGAGTTCGACATCAATATCCGGGATATTGATCCAGACGAAGTTGAGGTCGGGCCAAATATCATCCGCTTCAAAGTCCAGCTAGCTCCAGGTGAACGCCAGCAGAAAATCGAGCAACGCTCCGAGGACATTGCCCGTGAGATGGCACTAGAAAATGAGCCGATCATCCACCGGCTTCCGAACACGCGATTTATCGCCATCGACGTTCCCCGTCAAGACCGACAGATCGTTGGCCTCAACGAGTACGTCGACAATCTTCCGCGCAGCGAGGAGGTGACTGTCGGCGATCTTCCGTTCATCGCCGGTATTGAACCATCCGGCGACGTCTATGTTTCTGACCTGCGGGACGCGCCTCACATGCTGGTCGGCGGGACTACAGGGAGCGGGAAGACCGTCTTCCTCTACTCGCTATTGTCGTGTATACTTGAGACACAGCAACTAGATCAGGTTCAGTTAGCAATCATCGATCCTAAGCTCACGAACTTCATGTTCTTCCGGGACCTCCCGAATTTAGTGACGGACGATATCATTACAGAAGCAGACGAAGCCTTCAATCTGTTTGACCGGCTGGTGAACGAGGAGATCCCCCGTCGAAAGGAAATTCTGGAGGAGAGCGCAAGCGTGGACATTGTTGACCACAACTCGCGAGCGGACGATCCTCTCTCACCGATGGTCGTTGTCGTCGACGAGTACGCTGATCTCTTGGATGCCGCCGAGGACGATGCCGACCAGATGGAGACGAACGTTCGGCGGATCGCTCAGATCGCACGGAGTGTCGGAATCCACTTGGTCATTGCTACGCAGCGGCCGAGTGCAAACATCATCAACACGGATCTCCGGTCAAACCTGGATATGCGGGCGGCGTTTCGAGTTCCCTCGGATTCCGATTCACGGGTCATCCTAGACGAGAACGGCGCTGAAGGGCTTGGTGGAGACGGCGACATGCTATTCAAGGAAGGGAACGAGGTTACCCGGCTACAGGGGACACTGATCGAACCGAACGACCTCAGGGAGTTGGTTGACCGAATCTCATAGGGGCTATCTCAATATTTCAATCCATATTGGATCCGCTCCAGTATATCTCAGATAATACTATTAGACCAAAAACAATAGATACCGTGTTTAGTAAGGATTCTCCATGAGTGGCTTTCTCTTAGTCCCTGTTGATGACGACTGGATGGAGGAGTTTGATCGGACAGTGAAAAACACGGTGGCTATCTCTGATCAAAAAAGCGCCGGACAAACTACGAGAACAGGGAGAGGTACGGCTCTGGGGGACAACCAACGAAGAAAAGAAACGTCCATACTTTGAGAAGGCGGAGACTGGTGATCCAGTCCTGTTTTATAACGATGGACAGTACTTCGCAGCAGGGCGATTGGGCGAAAAGTTCGAGAGTAGTAAACTCGGCGAACTCGTGTGGGGAGAGCCTGAGAGTAGCTTTATTTTTACACTGACTGATTTTCGGCAGATCGCCCTCGATGTCGAACCAGTGAACGAAATCTTCGGCTACAAATCTGGAAACATCCCGATGGGTTTCAATCGGCCATCAAACAGCGCGACCAGCAATTTATTACAAAAATTCAACTCTGTTGAGGAAGCCTATCAAGAACTGACTTCAAAAAATACAAAGAGCCAAGATGAGTCATCGGAAACCGATCAATCTGAGTCGACAACAGAGGACATCCGCGACCATACGGAAATTCAGTGGGAACTCATCCAGCTTGGGTTGGATCACGGATACGATGTGTACGTGGCGAAGAATGATCAGAATCGCGAATACGAGGGTAGCAAGCTTGGTGATCCATGCATTGATTCGCTGAATCTAACCGGTTTCAGTAAATCAGCTATGGACATCATTGAATATGTTGATGTGATCTGGCTTGATGATGATTACATCGTTGAGATGTTTGAAGTGGAAAGTACAACCAGCGTATTCAGCGGGATTCTCCGTATGACTGATTTCGTCGTTAAAGTTCCGAATCTCAAAGTGAGCATGAACATTGTCGCCCCTGCTACTGATGAAGAGAAGGTCCGAAAGCAGATGGCTCGTCCGACATTCGAGCAAGTACTAGATCAACAGGAAACAGGCTTATTGAACTATATATCGTTTGAGGAAGTTCGGGAACTTCGGAAGGTTGTGGAAACAAATGGACCGCTTCGATCCCCCTTCTAACTTGCTGTCATCGCCTTCAACACGCGATTTTATTGTTTGGTATCGTAGTCGATGACAAGATCGGGCATTCTGTCAGTTCCTCCCTGAGTGTCAAAATGCCCTGCCGTTAGATCCGGGAGGACGAATATACGAATTTGGCCGTCGCTACCGATAATCTTCGAATCATCGATATCGTAGATCCGGACCTCATCAGTATATGTTTCTCCAGTATACGGGTCATAGGTGGTAATGACCAACCTCCCCATCGATACATCGCGTACCTCCGATGCGGCATCCGCGAGTCTTCGAACGTAGGGCGCTCTTCTGTGTTGCCGATCCGCTCAATCCAGTCGGTGTCATTCTCTTCTGCCCGTTCAAACCAACTCCAGGACATACTGGACCTATCTTTTGCAGTAACAAATAGCATCTGTACTCATTCTGAGAATGCGTTGAGTTGGGTGGATCCACCCAAACCTGAAAAGCTGCTAAGTAGTCTACACAGCAGTAATATATGTTGATGGCTCAAATCCGCGACTAATGGCTATTTACCAGTTCGCGTGCGACAATAATACGCAGCAAGAGTGTTTTTCTAAGAAACTATTCGGTGAAAAAGATCTCCCCAACGATCCTGTGGAACAGGGCGACTACCTTATCCTCCGCAACTACGAACAGAATATCCAGTACGGGCCGTTCAAAGCCGACTCAGATCAGGAACGCAATATCGATCCCACTGCCTGGAACGGTCGCTTCACTGCACAAGTCCGCGTCACGTGGGACGATATCTACCAACTCCCCGACTCCGGCTCCCCGTTCCCGGCTGACTCAGACATCAACAAACTCTCCGGCGATCGAGAAACCGCTGTCCTTGACGCTTTCCAAACAGACGGCACCCCAGTCGAGATCAGAGACGACGGCAAGGTTACACTAACTTCTGAACAACCAGGCACCGAGACTCAATCTACCGACACGACCCCGCTCGAAGACCCGATCCCTACAGTTATTGAACAAAAAGACGCCGGCATACAGACGGTTTACGATGCACTCACGGAAGCATTAGAACCGGGCGCTGAACTATTGCGAACAGCAACAAGGAATGAACTTCGTCCAAACCTCTACCGAGAAGCCCTCGCCCACCTCCTCGCCGGAAAAAATATTATTTTCTACGGTCCTCCTGGCAGTGGCAAAACACGAGCCGCCACTAGACTTGGTAATACCCTCTGTACAGATCTCCACTTCGCTACCGCTAATGCTGAATGGACACACCACAACGTTGTCGGTGGTTACCAACCGGCCGGAGACTCATTCATCCCAACACCTGGCATCCTCACCACGGCCGCATCCAAATGCGAACAATCACTCCGCGAGAAAACACTCCCAACCTGGCTCGTGATCGATGAATTGAATCGCGCTAACCTCGACCAGGCTTTCGGTGACGTCTTCACTTTACTCGACCTCAGTCACCGAAAGAATGCACCATTGAGTTACGCAGGCGGCAACGGTACTCAATCAGTTCCACTCGCGTTTCGGATCCTCGCAACAATGAATACCCAAGACCGAGCGCAACTCTTCTCGCTAGGATATGCTTTCCGGCGTCGTTTCGCATTCGTCCGCGTACCCTCACTGTTCAGTTCGCCAGAATCACCGACGTCAACAGCACCAAACTACCGTACCGAATTCCCAGAACACATTCAAGCGACCAGAAGCGTGATTGAGTCGGCGGTCCTCACTGATCTTCAATTGGATCCGGTAACAGACAACGATACTCCATTCTTATTGCCGATCCTGTCTGAGATTATCGAACCAGAACTTGCTCTCGAAGAAGCTACAAATAGGCTCACCACCGGTGAAATTGACTTCATAGATACGATCCTCAAATTTGTGCACACCCTTTCTGAGCTAGATATCGTCGATATCGGCCAAGGTGTGGTAATTGACGCGATCAAATTCGTTGTGTTATACCTGAAAATGTTTCCAGAGACCACTAACTGGACGATCGTCGATAACGCCGCAATCGCCTATATTGTACCTCAGTTAGATTCATTCAGTTCTGAACTTCGACGCGCTACCACAGTTTCCACCGATAGTGATGCAGTAACTCGATTCAAGGATGCCTGCGATACCGCTGAGGAACTGGGATTCATGAAAACAACAGACCGGATGAAAACACTTCTCAACGGCCAGCAACTCCTCTAACATGGAAACCTACCAGACGCGGTCACAGAGCGCACTCGGGGTGAGCCATGAAGAATGGCATGAATTAGTCTCCTTTCTAGACCAGAATACGGAAATATTCGAACGAAGCCGAGACGCCTACGGAATTGAAGAAAGAGTACCCGAAATCACCTACAAATACGGTACGCAGGTATTTTCCCCGAAAGGATGGGTTGGACGCTATCCTGGCGACATAATGGTCGTCCCTGGCAAACTATCTCAGAATGAATATGAACAGTTAATAACTGATGTAGCGGGCTGGCTCGAAATGTGGTCTGTCCCAACTGCAGCAGCTATCATGCCTCTCGTTGCCCGCGAAAGTAACGAACCGCAAGCCATGACGCTCGGCTACAGCCGAGCTGTGATCGAACTCACAGAGTCAGTGCTATCGCACCGGCCACATGTGGAGGTCACACGTCGCCCAACTCGCGGCCCCGCGATGCAAGGACGGTTACTGGTTGAGCAGACGGTATCCGAATGGGGATCTGGCAATAAAGAGTTAGTCACCGAAAGGACTGAGTTCTCTGTTGAAACCCTCCCGAACCTCCTCATTATACGGTTCCATCTTGCACTCGCAAATGCCCTTGATGAATTGGCTATTGTAAATACATCCATCAGAAGGGGAATCGACGAATACCGTCACTACCATCTTCAATTTATCGAGGATGGTCTCCCCGGTGACTTACTGGACCAAGCAATTTCGACTGATTTTACGGATTCGACCGTGCTCTCTAATACGCGCGAAGCAGCTACTGGCACACTTAACGAACTGGTTGATCTCTGGGAAGCCTACCAGTCACACACCACACTCTCTGTCTCATTCGGAGAACAACTGAGCATCGGTATCAAACCAGTCAGTAAGATGTACGAAGTCTGGGTCCTCCAAATTCTTCTCGATGAAATCGCTAGCATTCTGGATATGGCACCATCCACCCCAGACGATAATCTCAACAAATTCGAGTTTACCTCGGATGTAACCCTTCACTACGATCGCCCACTTACCGAGTACAGTCATCATCTCGATGAACTCGTAGAAAATCCAGGCCGGCCTGATTACGCACTCTCTGTGGATGATGCCGTCACCTGGATAGGTGATGCGAAATTCAGACCACTTCGGAACATCGAATTGGCTGATTACCAGCGTCTATTTGGATACAGTGGAGACCTCTTGCCAGCCACCGGTGAACATTGTGTTAGTATCCTCTATCCCGGCAATACTATAGACAGCACACTCTCTAAGGGCGGCCATTTCAACGTCAACCACCTCCCTATTCGTCCATCCAAAATCACAGAACAACGTCAAGAGATCAATGCCCGTTTATCACACGCACTCGCGACGGAAAATCATGAGGAAACCTAGTAATCTTTCTCGATGGTAGTGGTTCCTCCAAAAGAGTATAAGCCTACAATAGATGGAAAACCTCGTAAGGAGAGATAGAGGGAGGTTAGAGTTGGTGGTTAAGACGGAACGTGACTTCAGGGAGCCGTTTGGTCAATTCATAGCTGGAGAAGTCATGATCAATTGCCGCTCCTCCGCTGGATCGATCGGTCCGTAAACACGATCGAATGTCGAACGTTACGGTGTTCCCTGAACTCCGGGCTGTCCACGTACCATCCGGATTCCGTTCAACCTCGTTATCGGGATCCAGCAGTTGGAGTGTATCACGGACTTGATCAGCCAACCATTCACGACGATCTGCAGATAACGTCGGTGGATTCCCGGACTTTACATAATCGACGAGGTCGTATCCGAGATGCCGATTCAAGGACTCGTGCAGGTGGCGATTCTGATAGACGTTCAGGCAAGAGTGGCACGAAGAGTCACAATCACAGTCCAGTAGGATTTTCTCAGCTGCGTTAAGAACATCATCAAATTCATCCCAAACACGTGCCGCGAACCCTGCTCCGCCCGGCGTAGTATCGAATAGATACACTTCAAGATACCCTTCGGGATCACTATCGTCTGCATCACGCGTTCGGAAGCCACCTTCCAGCTCATCAGCATCGATGCCAAGCGTTCGTGAGGCAGCCAACACTAACCCTTCAGAGAGGGACTGAGCAGCACTCTCAAACCAAGGAGCTCCTGGCACCCACTCCATTGGCTCCTCAATAGGGATCTGGAAGACCGTCAGATCACTCCGGAATTCATGTGAGAACGATGTCTGTATCGGCTCCCCATGACATTTGTCAGTCCACTCATAGTCCTCCTCATTATCGTCAGTATTCCAATCAATTCGCGGATCCTTCGGGTACGGCCGGTTGTGTGAGTCAGACAGATTTCCGTCTCGATCTACCGCACCACAGAGCCGGCACACCTCAAACCCTTCTTCCTCAGGGCCTAGATTCGCTACCAGCAACTTCTCATCGGACAAGTTCTTCACCTGCCCAATACCAATGGACTTCGTGCGAGCAGCACCATCACCACCTGTATCTGCCTGCCCTGACGATGTTGGAGTCAACGGATACTTCGGTGGCGTAGGATAAATTCGTTCTTCCTCGTAGGAAGAATCCTCGCTAATCCCGTAATCTGGATCAACTTCCGGTGCGAACGCTGGCGGTGTATACTTGTGGATTGAGTTGATCCCAGCCCCGCACACATCACACGGTTCGCCCATCATGTTCTCATCCGGATTATCATAAACCGTGTCACACTCTGGACAGATATTAAGCCAATCCAAGTCACCCCAATCTTCTTCTGAGGCTTTATCGACGGGATTCTGAGAGAATTTGTAGAAGACACCATATGATGTGAATGTCTTCTTATCCATTACAATATCACGACCCGGAACGTACGTCGATAGTGCGACCTTCAGATCCCGAGATGTTTCATACTCGGTTTTTACTTCATTGTCTGACCGGTCTAATTGCTGCACCACGAAGTCACAGACATCGATTGGGAACGAGAACGTCGGTAGGAGGGCCTGATCAAGAAGTGTTTCAAGTAGTTCTCGATCCTCATTGTCATCACTAGTCCAATCAACTTCGGCTTCAAGCTCAGCGAGCGCCTCGTTGAACTCATGAGCCGTCTCTTCGATGAATGCCTGCCGCCATGCGCCACTCCGATTTGTACCGAGTTCGTCCGGCAGCAATTCCTCCAGTTGCGTTGTTTCTGTGGATCCACCCCCAATGATGATCGATTCCAGCCAAGTGCTGAATTCTTCATAGGTGTAGTCGCTATTACCAGCAAAAAACGCCCCACAGGTACCGAGTGACTCGAAGACAGCAGATCCTTCACCCAGTTGCTCTGGTTCAAAGAATTCTGCTAATAGAGATGCATTAATATGTCGTTTCGCAATCTTCTCATTGCCTGCATAGATTGTGGGATCGGTACCTTCAGCACCGACCATCTCAGTGGGGTTATCGAAGTAGTGCGACTCGTGCGGAGAGTTGTCTGCGAAGGTGATGATGGTTGAAAGCCCTGCGCCGCGTCTTCCAGCACGCCCGGCACGCTGTTCGTAGTTCTCCGGCTGTGGCGGAACTGTTCGCATTGCAACACCAGTAAGGCTCCCGATGTCAATCCCAACCTCCATCGTAGTCGTACAACTAAGTACGTCGACCGGCTGTTCCACCTCATTTTCACCAACAAGGATGTCTTGAAAGAGTAGTTCGTATCGCTCTGTCTTCGAGAAGGCGTCAGAGTTGTCTTTCTTATTGAGTTGGGCCGTATGCTCCTCGGAACGGAGTGTGAATGGCTCCTTCTCACCGTGGGCTACGGCACGTGGCGGATCACGAAGATGGCTTTTCCGCGAGTCCACACGGATATCAGAGCTGTCGACTGTTTCCAGCGCCCCATGACAACCTTCACGCGGGCAAGAGTCGTCGAAGGACGTCATCGTGTATTTATTGCACCCTCGGCAGCGGTACCACTCTGCATCAACCGCTAACTCGATAGTTACCGCCTGAGGATTCACGAAGTAGTGGAAATCCTGATTCCGGTCAAAGACGCGTGTCCCACCTGGAGTCCGTTTCAGTAATCCCTTGATGTCCTCCCAATCGTCTGTGTCCAACCGGTCGCCGACTGCATTTCTGAGATATTCGGGAATGAGCTCTTCTTCCTCAAGACCAGCCTCTTCTCGGCTTATACTTCCGTACCGAACGACGTCATTCCGGTTCTGGATTGAGATAGACGAGTCATACGCCCACTCAGAACAAGCGTGTCGAAGGACTTCAACGATGATCGTATCGAGCAATTCCTCATCGATACTGCTCTTATGAGTGATCGCATCCATCACATCTTCTGCCGGTCTGAGATATGCGATAAGCGTCTCAGGAAGCGAGAAATAGTCGTGACCTAGGGCCTTGAGAAGCATTGTATCGTATTGCCTTGGACGCCCCTGGCCACCACCAGACAGGTCATCAGCAATGTAGGGACTGTTAAGCAGTTGCTCCGCAGAGTCAACGCCTTCTTCACCCATTAGCCCAGGGATTTCATCTTGGATCCGCGAGAACTGTGTTCGCGATCCAGGATACACTTCTCCTGACTGGTTGAAATATTCGTCGTGGTCATCGAAGTAGACAATGTTATTCTGGTAGCAATAGATGACAAATGCGGCGAAGAACTCGTCCATCCCTGCAGAGTCAGGGAGCATATTTTCTGTAATATCAGCGACCACCTCTCGGAACGAGTCCTGTTCAACGTGTCCCTGAAGGTCTCGAGCGAGACGAGCAGCCTTCTGCCGACCGTCAGAGAAACACAGCACTTTCTTCCCCTCATTTGGGTACTTTTGTTTATTCTCTTGCGGCGGCTGGAAGTCAAACATCGACCGTACAATGTTTGCAAACGGCTCCTCGCCTTTCGTCTCTAGATCGGATACCTTGGTTTCGCCGTTATTCTTACGACGGTTCTTTTGTCCACAGGCTGGACAAGGATTGAAACACCACGGATAATCCTCATCTGGTGGCTCTTCCGTGGGCACCCAGACAGGAATGTAGTTGCTCTTATCAGCTGGCGATTGTACCAGATGCCCGGTAGTGAGGTTTAAGTAACGCTTGCGGGTCGTCTCCCTAAATGAGCGCCTAGTTCCTTCATCCCCATGAGTCGCTATAGGACCATCTGGACCAATGTCCTCCCGAGGCTTCTCAACAAGAAGATGCACCTCCTCTAGATTATTCGCATTATCTGGAGCGGTCCACAAGAAAGTTTTATCATGGTGATCTGCAGGCGCTCGGAACACTCGTAGATAGGCGGCACCACAGTCACGATGACTGTATAGTTCAAAAACGCGAGAGTCACACTCATCGCATTTCCGCTTGGGTGTCGTGTAGAGTTTTCCGAGTAGATCATCTTCGGCCGTTTCCCGTCGGCCATCACAGTCCGGATTCGTACAGACATACTGAGAGGGAAGCCCCTTCATAAACATATGGAGACGAGTCGGTAGCAACGAAGACCCATCTGGACGTTTCGATTCTGTCGCTAAGTACAGGAGATTCCCTGTTGCCTCAATCGCCTGTTCGTCATTGTCTGTATCGAATGCTTCACCAGCTAACTCATCTAGTTCAATAGATTCATCACGGAGTTCATCGTGAATAAACCGGAAGATGGGATCTGATTCGAGCTCCGCTGCTACGTATTCTTCCAGTTCCTGATCACCATCATATGGCATCCAGTCGCGCGTAGCTGCCAGTTCACGAATACTAGACTCCTCAATCGTATAATTAACTGCCTCGAACGCTTTAGCAGCACTCTGATCACCAGAACTCCCCCCAGACAATTGTTCTCGTGTACCTTCGATAACGTCAAAATCATCTGGGTCCGAAGACGTCAGTTCAGCTGCAAAGTCGGGGGCGACAGTCTGGACATCTCCACCCATCGTCGCGCTCGTCAGAATGAACCGGACTCGGGATCGTGGAATCTCGAGCTTCTGTAACAACCGGTTTAACAATAGAGAGACTTCCGCTCCTTGCGCACCGTGATAGAGGTGGGCTTCGTCGAGAACAATATTTAGTTCATTCTCCTCGTCCTCATCGAGCCACTGACGGGTTTCTTCGAACAAGGGCTGTTCAATGGGACGCAACAGCATGTACTCCAGCATCGAATAATTCGTGATGAGAATATCCGGCACCCCGCCATAATCGTTGGGCGAATGCATCTCCTGTCGAGTAAATAGCTCTGCATCCCCTGGTTGGGTCCTGAACTGTGTGGAACGACTTTGGCCCTTGCTTCGGAACCCTTCGAGATCTTTTGCTGGAATCCGTCCCCGATCTTTGAGATCATCGTAGAGATCTTCGTCTTCATCTTCGAGATCGATATATCTGTCAAATATTTTAGCGAGTTCGTTGTAGTTTCGCTCCTCATCATATTCTCCATGATAAGGAGTCCGGCCAGTATACATCCCAAACTGGACGGTTCGTCCCATTTGTTCCTCGAGAATATCCGCGGCATCGTCATCACCGAACAGGAGCCGCATTCGAGCGAGTTGATCTGCAACCAGCGCGTTCATCGGATAGAGAACTAGTGTTCGCATCCCCCTCTGGTCAGTCGATTGATTGCGCTGTGCTTCTCGCGCCAGTTGGCCAAGAATCGAATACAGGAAAATCTCTGTCTTTCCAGACCCAGTCCCAGTTGACACCACTAGATCCTGATCATCACCAAAGAAGGATTCCAGCGCATTCGCCTGATGTTCGTATGGTGGGTCATAGATATCCAAGTCGTAGCCCTTGAGATCCTCTAGGAGGCTAATCATGCAGTCGGGTAAATCGAGATTTCTAAACGGCTTCCCCGACACATAGCGTGGAGAGGACTCCACCCATGGTTCCGTGGAGATCGCCCCATCAGCCATCAACCCCCGGCGCTCTTTCAGAAGTCGTGGATGCTGCAGATGGTATGTTGATTCGATGTATTTTCGGTGATCCTGTTCCAGGTCTTCGGAGACTTCGGTTATCGATTTCATGTATTGTCAGTGATCCTAACGGGAAGTTTGTTGAACAGCTGTTTCGTAGCCGCCTTATTGTCCGGTGTGATGATCCACCGTAGATATCCACTGGCGGGATCATACAACCCACCAATTGCCGCCATCCAGCGGAACACCGGGCGTGGAGGCTGGAAATCAGCCTTCACTACTAGCCCCTCATCTGCCTGTTCAAAGATGACCTCTCGCGTATTGCCGTCAAGGTCATCGAGAATCAAGCACACGTACTTCAATATCCGTCGTGGTACTTCAGCGAACTCGCTTGTCGGGTTCTCCTCAACCGGTTTGCGGCGAAGCCAGTATCGAGCCCCACGGTTCTCGCCAAAGTCTTGGAACAACGCGTAGAACTTGCCGAACGTTCGTACATCTTGTTCCTCATCGGTCCACTGCAAACGATAAGACGTGGATCGATCAAACCCATTCCAGTGCCGCTCAGGTTGGACTGTCGCGTCAAACTGCCCATCGAAGAACGACTCAAGCCAGTCCAAGTCAAAGGATTGGGTGTCCTCAATGTCGACGTACGATTCGATCGACTGCGTCCCAATATCGGCTGCTTCGATTGCAGGCCGACTCGTGTTGAGAATGTGCCTGCTTGTCCCTCGAATCTCGATCGTGAAGTCACCAGTGAATGAGCGTGTCGGAAGCCCAGACACTAGGACTGGTGCCGAAGCAGATGACATCACCGCTCGTGTTGGTCCTGGTGAATAATATCCTCCATCTAGTTCGATGAGTTCACCTAAAAACTCAAGCGATGGTTCAGGGCCTTCAGTGAGCACCCGCCGGAAGAGATCGGTATCAATCTCTTTGGCGGAGTCAGATGCATCTCGTTCAAAGTCAATTACGGTCTGAAGTTTCCGGATAACCCAATTTCTCAGTCGAAGATTATGGACTTCTGGCCACTCTTCATCTTCGTGGATGATGTCGGCCATGCCAAGACGGATGCACTCAGACACCAGTGCTCGTCGAACCACATCAGTATGCTCAGGAAGCCGTGCGGGTGGCAAACCAGTGAATGACGCCAGTAGTTCACGTAGTTCAGGTTGACTCATATCTCACCATCCTCCTGGCGCTCCTCACGCACAACTCTCAGTATTTGTCCTACCTGTTTCCTTGCACGGTAACGAAGCGTAGTATACGAGGTTCCCTTTGGGATAGTGTATATATCACGTACCAACCGCCACTGCGCCTTGTCGGGTAATGGATCCATCTCCTGAATACGCTGTTTCACAACTTTATCGGGTAACATCTCTGTGTGTACAGAATTTGAAACTGAACTAGACGATTCAAAAGAAATTGTTAAATTAGGAAGACTATCTAACTTAAACTGTAGGCGTTCGCATCCCTCTTCAAGTACATCTCTGATGAGCGGTTGCACCTCAGTGAGCGTTATATTTCGACGTCGGACAGTATCATGATCTGCGGACGTGTCTAACTTGAAGAAAACATCAAACCGATAGTTATCAGGACTCGTCATATCGAGGTTGTCAACGAACCCATCAGCGTCAACCATCTGCGGAAGAGTTGCTTCTGTCGGCCCCATCAATGGGTTTAGTTTATATGTTTCACCTTTTGTTTTGACAGTCAGGGTGAGTCGAGGTTCAGACCTCCAATGAGGGTAGCCAACAGTTTCGGCGGGTTCGAACTGAAGTAACCGATGTTCGTTGGTGTTTGGTCGGTGAACAGTTACCTGAAGTGCCTCAGAGCCAGGGAATGACCGGCCCCAAAACCGAGGGACCCCCTCACCGAGTGCCTCCAACTGATCAACGTTGCCTGCATCACGCGGGAATGGAATAATCTCGAACTCTGGGTCGGTTTCTGGAGCTGGCGTAATGCCGACCAGGATTTCTTCGCCGGCCATAATTGCTTGCGGAGCTTCGGAATTTGGCGTACTGCGCGGTGGAAGAACCAGATCAGCTGAGAAACGTTCTCGCTTGACCATCTCATCTCCAAGATACTCTGTGAGAAGATCCTGTTCGTCGTGATACTGAAACCCAACGAGATAATAGTCGCCAACCTCGTACACATCGACTTCATCACGACCGTCATTCGGGTCCTCGTCCATGACAATACCAACCCAATCACCGGGAGAAGCCTTGACCTGACCGCTGACTCGATGGGCACGTGTCTGATCACCCACAAAGACATCTCCTGATTTGAGACCTTCGGCACGCCACTCACCGGCGATCTCCTCGAGGGCAGGGCTATCGTTTGTCTGAACCTGGAGGAGGTATTCCTTCGCGTCCTGTGCTAGAGTTATTGTTGTCTCTGTTTCGTTAGGATGGAAGTTGCTAGGTTGGAATGAACCTTCGATATTGGTGCCTTTGATTGAGAGATTTTGGAGAACATCGTCAGGCGAAGTTTCAGGCCCAAGATCCTCCCAGTCCAGCGTTGGTAGGATACCGATCAGTTGGACAATACCATACTGGATGCGGAGGCCAATTGTGATGGTATGTTGATCGTATGTTCGTTCTCGATCTGTAGTTCGTTTTTCTTCAGTAAGTTTTCTGATTGCGTCAGGAGTGCCAAGACTACAGTCACGTTCATCTAAAACGCCCGGATAGTGTGCGAAGTAGTGTTGATAGGTATCACCTGTGCGTGTCTGGAGCGGACCCTCGCAGTCTGGACAGGTGTAATACCCACGTGGTTTTGATTTCTCGGCCTCCGATATGTGGACTTCATTACCGTGAGGATCTAGTGCGAACGGTATTTTTGCCATTTTATTTTGAATTGTACGTCTGCTCTAGAGCTCCATCATATTTGCGTAGAAATGGATTAGAAGCGAGATCTCCCCGCTGTTTAACAATCTCTCTACATTCCCGACAGCTATTATTGTCTATTTTAAACCGTACTGCTTCTTCAATCGGGTTTAGATTACCAGAAGGAGCGATCACGGGGATAAACAGTTCACTCATAGACAGACAAATAGGATCTCAATTTCATACTGTATTTCATTGGAGGCTGTCATTTGATCACGCCTCCACTCCTGTTTAATACTATATAATTCTTACTAAGCAGATAGACCGCCACTCTAAAAACATTTACTTCGAGTAAGGGGAACAGAATCTTTCTAGTCGACATGAACCGACAAACGTCTACGGCCTGAGGGTTATCTACCACAACTATTGCAGTATAAAACACGATTGCGTAGACTAAATAAACTGGGTGATAGTGACCATCTCGAAAGTGAATATAATGTAGGCCAGAATAGATGCCGTAGTATCAGGCTACCTGGGTTTCGTAGCCACTATCGTTGAACGGGTCTGCAAGTTCGATCTCACGAGTCTTACCATGTCGACCTCCGTAGTGATACGTGCAGTCCAGTATTCTCAAGAGTTCCAATTCAGAGAGTACATCACTGATACTCCGGTGTCCGACGCTTGATTCTGAGTAAACTTCTGAGAGATCTTCGTACCGTGAGTAGACTTCTCCAGTAGTTACCGGTCCCGAGGATTCGCTCAACAGCTCCATCACAGCTTGAACAACCAACTGATGATGAGTGGAAAAGTAAGACAACAGGTGGTCCAGATACCGCCGGAATGCAGCATGTTTCACGTCCTCAATTACCGCCGAAGTGATTGTGTCTCGACGTTCTCCGGCTACCTGAAGCCAGTAGAGTCCGATCGAAATGTTCTGAGTCGTCTCTCCGATTTTCTGAAGCGCATCGCGTTGAAGCGAATGTGAGTCCAGTGCCTGCTCTGCACGCTCTGCTAGGATCGAGAAGGCCTGATTCTCGGAGTAACTCTCTAACTCTAGTCTGTGTGGCTGTAGCGAGCTGACCACCCGATCGTCAGCCTGCTTCATGACTGACGGCGTCGTAGAGGTCAACAGTAGCCGAAGATTTCCCGGAATTCTTGAGAGGTAGTAGAGTAGGTCGCTGCCATCGTTCCTCATCAGGAACTCCACGTCGTCCAGAACAACCAGCAAAGGCAGTGCCTCAACTCGCTCTCTAATTCGGCGCTGGAGCGAGGAGATATGGTGGCCTGTACTGACGTCCTCGTTGGTCAATACGCTCAGAATCTGTGCCAACGCTTTGTACTGGGTGTTTGAGGATCGGCAGGAAACGTAGCAGGTCGCAGATTCAGTTGACGGCGTTGCCTCCAGTACTTTCTGCACTATATGTGTCTTCCCAGTACCTCGAGGACCGGAAATCAATACGTTACTGTTTGAACTCAGATCTGAACCGAACTCTCTGTTCAGCACAGACTTCGCTTTATCCCGATCTCGTAACTTCGGTGGAAGATTTCCAGGCTCTAATGCCTCTGGGTTCTGAATACAGCTCATGGGAAAGGTCTGGTTCAAGAGATTTCATATTCACTATCGTAGAGAACCGCAAATATCCGCGGTAAATCCCAGTACAACGTTGTAGAGCAGTTCATACGAACTCCTCTGTGCAACCACATATTAGGAAACTATCAGTCTTAGAGTAGAAATGTTGGAAAGGTGTAGCATCGTGTTCAAAGACGGAAAGCAAAGTGACGTAACTGTATTTCAGTCAAAATCAGTCCTTACCTCTGAACATCAACCTAGTGAACCGTACGGTCGGGATTCACAGATTAAGGAGATAGCGGATGCGCTTCGTCCCTTGACCGACCAAGTGGAACCGGTGAATATCCTGGCTTACGGACCCGCAGGCACCGGGAAAACCACGTGCATCGAACATATCTCCGATCGGCTTGAACAGGAAACCAGCATCAAACCAGTCTCCATCAACTGCTGGCAGTACAATACCCGTTCCTCGCTTCTCACGGAGTTCCTGATTGAACTCGGTTATCCTGCACCCCGGAAGGGCAAACCCGTCGACGAACTGCTCACCAAAATAGAGGAGTGGGCGGATAAAAGCCGGAGTCTGAACGCTCCCAAAGGCTACGCGGTCATATTGGATGAGTTCGATCAGCTCAATCAGAAATCCGAGATCGTCTACGATATCGAGCGACTCAATGGAAACACGGAGGCCAAGTTCGGTTTAGTGATGATCTCGAATCAAGAACCA
The DNA here is from genome assembly GCF_009741955.1 of Halogeometricum sp. CBA1124. Classification (NCBI taxonomy): domain Archaea; kingdom Methanobacteriati; phylum Methanobacteriota; class Halobacteria; order Halobacteriales; family Haloferacaceae; genus Halogeometricum; species Halogeometricum sp. CBA1124. The sequence continues at coordinate 20,989 of NZ_WPCD01000002.1, forward strand.
TCGAAGCTACGGCTTGACCCTCGTAGTGAGAGCCGGGTTCAGATCGAACCGATTGAGTTCTTGCCCTACACGGCTGATCAGCTCACCGAGATTCTGAAACATCGCGCAGAGAAAGCGCTCTACCCTGGGACGGTTACCGATGAGATCTTGGAAACTATCGCAAGTGCTGTAGCCCGAAATGGAGGTGACTGCCGACGGGCAGTTCACACTCTTCGGCAGCTCGGCCGCGAAGCAGAGCAGAACGGTCAGACTGAAATCACGGAAGAGATGGTTGAAGCAGCGATTGACCATTCGGATCAGAGGGATCGCCCACCAGATAGATATTAAAATATTAGATACCCAACTATTAACCATGACTACTGACAAACTACGGTTTGACGCTGAATTGACGGAGAGCCCGCTAGTGAATGGTTCACGTATCTCAGCGATTCAAGTCTACGAGATGCATGTGTTGAGAGGACTGACCGTCGACGAACTCGTGGAGAAATACGAGGCGTTGGATATCGACGGAGTGAAACAGTGTTTGGAGTATTGTGTCGCTCATCCGGACGCTGTCCGGGAGCAGTCAACCTCCCAGCTTACAGTTGAAATCGCGGAACGCCAAGCCCGGACACGCGGAGCCTCCGCATAACCCTCATTCTTTCAACGGTGGTTCTCCCCTTTGACAGATGTCGATCGAATAGTCAGTGACGAAATGGTTGACCCAGTCATAGACCAGTATCTGAACTCGCAGAACGTCGAAGTGCTTCGACCGGAACCTTCGGATACCGATGACGAAGTTATTGAATTAGCCCAACAGAATCGGTGTCCCATACTGACGCGGGATCGAGACTTCGTGAAGGCACATAGAGAGGACCAGGATCACTACGGAATTATTTTCGACTCCGGTATGCATCACCGCCCACCAAGAGAAGAACTCTCTGCACTAACCAGAGTCCTCGACCTTCTCGACGCCCAGGATTTACGTTCAACTGTGGTTCGGCTCAAGAAGTTCTACTAACCAACTTAGTGCTCTTCAGTGTTCATAGAGCGGTTGGCACACAGTCGTGGGTTATCCAGCGATCTCGGCGAGTTCAAGCAAGAGCCCAGGGACAGCGATGAGGACGACGCGGCGACAATGAGGGCAACGGGAACGAGAAGAGTACTCTCAGTAAATAGCCAGATGCCGATTCCGGCAAGGATACTGAGCACACCTAGGATGCGGAACAGCCACGTAACTGCTCCTTCGAGTCCTGAGTCCGCGAGCAGATCCAGAACCTCGAATAGCTCAACCATATGCTTCCCCAACGTACGTTCCCTGTTAAAACTGCAGCTTCAACCTACCACCGAATCATCTGAAGCCAATGGTAGACACAATACTTTGGGAGGATTTCTAAGACACCTTCCCCTATTCTCACCTATACGGTGTCCCTTGTTTCAGTCAGGTCGAACTCCCCTAACAACCCGACTGGAGCCACGCTAATTAACGCTCTCCCTCCAAACTGATCGAACTCTCCACAAAAACCACCATTCCAATCAGACACTTCTGTATTTGTCGAGATGGTCGGAGATTAAGAATTCTTGTCTCAATTCGTTTACTACAGCGGAACGATGTGACACATCTTATGATTATATGACATATAATAATTTAGATGTGTTTTGTATTCATAGAGTATATCTACGACGACGTAACCGGGAAAGGCTCTACCCATCCCTATTTGTAGCAGTTATTCAAAAATGGTAGTAACTGGTGACGTTTCATGCGATCCTTCATCACGAGGGCTGGGAGTAAAATCAAGCACCTAATTAGAAGTGATCCGGAGATAGAAACGAGTCCTTCTCCGCTGGCAGATAGTTACATCTCACGGGATGAAACTCATGAACAGATATCTCAGTGGCTAGATAAGGAGGATACACTGTTCCACATTGCGGGAGAACCTGGTGTTGGGAAGACATTTCTTCTTGACTGGGTTGAGGACGAATTCGATGAACAGTACGCGATAGAACGGATCGAATTAGACTCGCACCACAGTATCCAAACGCTGGCACAGAAGGTCTATCGGACGGTATTGAACGATATTCCGAAATCAGCGAAGAAAGGAGATCGAGAAGTCACCGGTGTCTCAGGAAGTGCGCATGCTGTCGGGGGTGGCTTCTCATGGACACGAAACCCACCAGATTGGACGGAGGATCAGTTCGAGTATATCGAGGCGCTGGATCAGATGGCGGACTACGTTCCGGACGACCACAAGCGCCTCATCTGTCTTGACGACGTACACAACGTCAACGATGATGAGGAGAAAATCAAGGATGCCCTCGTCGAGATAGCCGAAGTTCTCGGACCGGAGGTCACCTTGGTTTCAGCAGGGCGACTGCAGTTCACAGGACAAGTTCCGGTGATCCGGCTTTCCACGTTCAGTGAGGCACAGTCTGTTAAACTTCTGACGAACGAAGTACCGGAGATGGAGCCAGCCACAGCGCGGGAATTGCATGACCGGTTGAGTGGCCATCCATACTACTTGGGGCTCTTGGTGGATATCGAGGATCCGGCTTCAGCCATCGAAGTTCCTAAAGAGAATATCCGCGACTATATCGAAGAAGAGTATCTGAATGCGTTGACTGGAGACGAAGAGCGGTTCCTCCAGGCGACATCCCCACTCACCGAGCTGGATGAGCATGTCTGTAGCTCCGTGTTGGCGGACGAGGACCGGTTTGATCAGGTCGGTGTCCGCCGGTTGTTACGTGGCCTTAACAAGCGGGTGATCGTCCAAGACAGAGGGACCGGCCCTGACGGGACAATACGGTACGCGATCCATGACAAGTTCCGAGAATTCCTGCTTCGTCAAGAACCGGCTCCTAGCGAAATCCACGCGGCAGCATTCAATTTTTACGCAGATCAGCTTCAAAGCCAGATAGCGTCTGATGGAACTGATTTCGTAAGGGGAACATATTTCACCACGCTCTGCACCCATCATCTGTCAGCCCTGATCGAGTTGAAGGATCAACAGCAGAAAGTAGCTGATTTCCTGGAAACAGTGTTAGGAGAGAATGGGCTGCCGTTCTATACGGCGACTGTCCTGCTTGATGAGCTCAAAGTATGGCCGACAGATGATGTGTCGGACACTATCGTGTTGACGATGCTGTCTGCCTTGGAGAAACGGGAGCCGCTTGCCCGGTACTTCTTCGATGATGAGGTTGACCGATCGTGGGGCGAACAACTCTACGATCAAGGGATCTTCGCTGATCCAGATGTCCCTCACATGCAGTACCTGAACAGTATCGTTGACGTCCACCCAGACTTCGTGGTCAAGGTTATCACTAATCTTGACAGCGATAATCCGAACACGCGACGTTGGTTGATCAGTATCGCAAGCGACCTGCCGGCGGATGCAGCTGCTGAGACAGCTGATGTAATCGAGTCATGGGTGTCTGGGTCAGAGCCGTCCCAACAACTGGATTTCTATGCTATACAGCTCGTCCGGCACTTGATTGAACATAACAAGACAGAGGCCGCACTGACCGTGTTGCGAGGTGTGCTTCAGGCACCACAGGGCGATGACGAGCTTAACCAGCAGGACCAGCAGTTCGAACAGTATGAACTCCACGAGCTGTTCCAGGAAACATGTGGGATCTTTGTTGAGACGTGTGGCCGTGACTTCCTGGATGTATTAGAGGGGGCGTTACGACCGAACTTGGTTACCGGAACAGATCCTGAAGAGGACCCGATCTATGGATCGGTAGCTAGCCGAACCCCGATACCGGATCTTGATTACGATCAAGACAATACTGGTGAACGGAAGCATATACTGTTCACGTATCTGAGCCGTGCGGCCAAGCAATGGGTTAGTGCTGACCCGGCTAGCGATGATAGGAAAGATTTGATCACATCATATCTTGAGGATCCTATTCCTGCATTCCGCCGTATCGGTTTATTTCTCCTCGGTCGCCACCCTGACACCTATCAAGATCTCGTCGCTGATGAATTAGGTGAGGAAGCAAACTACGACGATAGCAGTATCCAGTATGACTTCTACAGGCTGGTGGAAACCGCGTTTTCCTCTCTCGACGACGACCAGCAGGACCAGGTCTACAGGGTACTCCGCGAGGGGCCACAGGACAGACAGTGGATTGAGGATCGAGCAGCCCACGAAGCGCCTGATCGTGAGCAGTCTAAAGATGAAATCGTGCAGGAGCGGGTGGAGCGGTGGCGGTTGAAACGCTTGTATCTCCTTGACGGTGAGGTTTCTGACGATCGGCAGGAGTACATTGACGACTTGGTCGGCCAGTATGGGGTTCCAGAGCGGACTGCGTCTGAACCGTACACGCCCTCAGTCCGTGGAGGTGTTGTTAACGAGAGAGGTCCTGAGGATCTTGATACACTTCGTGGTCAAGATGCTGAGACAGTCCTGCAGAAGTGTGTGGACTGGGAACCGCCTGACGATCGGACACAGCTCTTCGAAGAGGATGAACTAGAGGATGTCAGCCATTGGGGGTTCGCAAAGCAGCTCCAGCAGTTGGTCGAAGAACAACCCGTCGCGTATGCAGAGGCGATCCAGACTTTAGAGGATGGTAAACCTCAGTACGCGGATGTCGTCTTAGATGCATTTGTCGATGTGCTACAGGATGATGGACAGTTCCCATGGCCACCGATCCTTTCGTTCTGTGAGACCGTGGTTGATGATCCCGGGCAGTGGAGTTCTCGATGCCGCACCTCGATCGCACGGCTGATTGGGCAGGGGATCCAAGCGGAACAGACTGACTTCCCCACCCAGTATATCGAACGCGTTGAGGATCTGTTGATCACACTAGCATCCATCACTGAGTTGGATCCTGATCAGGAGCAACCGCATAGCTGGATCGGTGGCGTCGGTACGACTGAATCGGAGGTCCGACAGTACGGGATTAGGGCTATTGTCAGCTATCTCATCTGGCAGGATCAAAACGGATGTTTAGAGAAGGATCAGTTGGACGATCCGCTTCGCCAGGTGATAGAAGCGAAAATAAGCCGGGATATTGCTACCCCGATACGGACCGAATTGGGCCGCCATTTCAGGACGTTCTGGGTTGCAGACGAAGAGCTGATGCGGACACATTTGGCTGATCTCTTTCCAACGGATGAAGGGGACGAGACGAAGGAGTTGTTCGCGGCGACATGGAACGGGTATACTCGATGCAACCCTTTTCTTCCTTCAGCGTATCCCTATCTCAGCCCGTACTACCACCACGCGTTGGATCTGTTAGCGGAAGACGAGTCCGATGAAGGATGGATCACTGCCAAGTCAACAGCATCCCACGTCGGTCTGGCGTATATCTTTGAAGATGAACCGCTTGATGAAGAGGACAGTTTGATAGCACTGTTCTACGAGAAGATGAGCCCCGATACCACTGCAAACCTTGCTCAGGCGTTGGCAAGTGGTCTCGAAAACGAGGACAATGAACTGCACCAACACTGGGATAGCGTCAGAGAGCTCTGGCAGTGGCGTCTTGATCAGGTCGAAAGACGAATCAACGGCATCGAGGATGCTGCCGACTACCACCGTGAATTCAGGTACTTCCTCCGTTGTCTCCAACATACTGATGCGAGTAATCTGGAGGACGAACAGGAGCTTGTGGAGCGGACCGCACCCTTCCTTGTCCATCAAGCCCCACATATACGGATTCTAGAGGAATGGTTGGCCGAACAGTCGACGTCTTATCCTGCTGCGGCCATATCAGTTTACCACGCTATCATTAAGGCAGTCCCTGACAAAGATTGGCACAAGGTTGCCCGTTCAAGCAAGGACGAGATGCGAGAGACGATGTATGTCAACGCGGTCGAGGCAGGTGACGGACTAGGATCCGACGCATACAAGATCGCAAATCGGTTTGCAGCATCCGGGTACGAGATAGATAAAGACTTTCTGGACAGCTACCTCGGTGAAGACAAGCCCCGATGAAATCAGCCGTTCATCTCCGCTGTGGATGTTATGCTAATAATTGAATGAAGGGGGCTTCAATAGAGTTCTATTTCTCCGCTTTTTTTCTCTCAGATGTCCTAGCGTGTTTGGTGTCTTAATTTGTGAGAGAGTTTGAGACCGGGCTTCGATTGAGTACTGTCCGATTGTAGTTAGATTGATAAATTCTTGGTGCACAATGTATGATGAAACCCAATCCAAGAGAAATCAGGGCTGGGGAAAAGCTAGAGGACAGAGACCTGTCTATAGTTACTATCAGGGCCTGAGGGTCCAACCACCCATCCGTTCACTGGACTCCAAACGAACGGTGGTTGAATCCCACCAAACGAATCCTCGTATTCCCTACCTGGTTTCTCTACGCAGACGTGATAACTGCTCTATGTCAACCACCAAATACGACGACGTACAGCGCAGCCTCCAAAACCTCAGAGACGAACCCATCGAACAGATCAACATTGAGGCGGTGGAAACCTTCATTGATGCCACCGCCGCTGAAGGAGTTGGAACCAGCCAGCAGGTCCGGATGATCTACGCGTTCAAGACCTTGCTGAAGAAGTTCGCACCCCAAGACTTCCAGCTTCCCGACGCCTCGGAATCCGAACTGAAAACCCTGATCGCCCGGGTGAACCGGAGTGATTACGCTGAGGCTTCGAAACACAAGTTTCGGTGCGCGGTGAAGAAGTTCTACAAGATCGAAAACGGCGGCACCCACCCTGAAAAAGTGGAGTTCTTCTCCGTTCACAAGAAAGGAGCCGAGGCCTCACCGGTAACCCGGGACGATCTGTTCACCGAAGACGAACTCAAACGGCTGTTCCGAGGGTTCCGATCCACCCGTGACCGTGCGTTCTTCAAACTGATGTACGAGTCAGGAGGCCGCCCAGGTGAGATCATCCAGGTCAGCATCGGTGACTTCACATCGAACGAGAAGGGCGACTTCATCTTCCTACAGGGAATCAAAAACACTCCCGACAGGACGAACCAGTTGATTCGGGCCGGTCGGACTGTCCGGGAGTGGCTGCTCGAACATCCACTCGGCGGCGAACTCGGTGACATCAAGGATCCTTCTGTACCGATGTTCGTGAAACGGGAGCAGCAAGCGTGTGAGAACTGCGGCGAACTCCCCCACAACCATGGAAATCGCTGTAACTATGAGAAGGATCTGGGTGATCGGATCAGCTATGCCGCGTTACGTCGACGGTTCGACGATGCGTGTGAACGCGCTGGAATCCCTGAGAACAAGTGCCGGCCGTACAATCTCCGGCACACTCGTTTGACTGAGGTAGCGAAGTTCATGGGCTACGAGCAACTGAACAAGTTCGCCGGTTGGAAACCCGGGAGCGACCGTGCGAAAGTCTACGTACACCTCAACAACGACGACGTCAACCAAGCAATCCGAGAACGGTACGGACTCGACAACAGCGATGAAGAGTCAAAGACTGTGGACTGTCCGTTCTGCGGCCACACAAATCAGAGCCAGCACTCCGAATGTGGGAACTGTGGCAGACCACTCAACCTCAAACAGAAAAACGAACAGGAGAAGAAGCAGGAAGTGATCGACCGACTGGCTGAACTCGAAGAGAAAGGAGTGCTGAAGAACCTAGAACAATTATAGTCTCGGCTGTTCGCATGCATCGTGTGTATTTTGTGCCAGTACAGAGACACTAGTAGTAATAGTCATGGCACGGATGCACACCCGCCGCCGAGGCCAGTCCGGTTCGGACAAGCCCGTGGCAGACGAACCCCCGGAGTGGAGCGACGTTGACGCAGACGACATTGAGTCCCGCGTGGTCGAACTCGCGGAGCAGGGCTACGACCCCAGTAAGATCGGTCTGAAGCTCCGTGACGAGGGCGTCAAAGGAATACCCATTCCTGACGTCAAACTGGCGACCGGGAAGAAAGTCACTACCATTCTTGAGGAGAATAACGCCGCTCCGGAAATTCCCGAAGACCTTCGGAGTCTGATGGAGCGCGCCATCCGACTTCACGAACACCTGGATGACCATCCAAATGACAACCAAAACAAGAGAGCGCTTCAGAACACCGAATCGAAGGTGCGCCGAAAGGTGAACTACTACCGCGGCGACAAACTTGACGAGGACTTCAACTACAGTTACGGCGTCGCGAAGCGGGCCTTAGCGACAGACGGGGGTGGATCTAGAGGTGGTGCAGTAGCAGGGACTGGTAGTGTTTCCTCTCCACAGGATCTTCCTCAACCAGAGCCTGGAGGATCATCTACAGAATCAGATGTGAGAATTTCTGATGAAGATATAAAAATATCTGATAGAGATCTAAAAAAATATGGATGAGGAAGATCAAGAATATATCAAACAAATAACATCGGAGGTGAACCAGGGAGGTGAATTAGAAATCGAACAAGTAAGACAGCTCCTTGATATAGGAGATCAAGTGTCAAATTCCAGTACATTATATGATATCTGTGTCAGGGGTTATCAAAATAATCGGGAATTCGAAGATGAAGATATTCTCGGACTCTATGAGTTAGTTTCCTATGCTAAACATCACGGAATTGATGCGGAACGGAGCGAGGAAATGATAGACTCCATTTTCGAGGATATGGATACGTCTGAGGAGCGCATGGAGAGACGAGAAAGGGGGATCGACGGACCAGTTACAGCAGTTGACGCCGAGGAGGCGCTTGATTATCTTGAGGATGATTGGGAGGAGTTAAAAGAGATAGCTAAAGAAAAAGGAGAAGTGCTTCAAGATCGTCGACTCCGAAGGAAAAAGAAGACTTATCTCTTGAGTATTCGGCGTTCATTTGAGCGCTATGTTTGATCAAGATAGAAATGTATTGAGTAAAGGCTTAGATAGACATGGCAGTCGTCTTTCCGGTCCTGATCAATATCCTTAACCCATTCGTGTCTTTCAAAGAAATCGTGGAATCTATCGCTTTGAACTTTGATGTCATCTGCTAGATCAGAGAGAAAGCTTTCATAGGGCATTCCTTCGGGCGGCGGAGTCTTGTTTTGTAGGACTGTAAATATGCTTGATTTGTATTTTTCTACCCGGTGATTGATCTCTCTTAGAGCTTGTTTTGGAACTTCTTCGCCTGGTTCTTTTATAGGGTATTCCTCAACGATTTCTTCCCAGTACTCTTCCCAAGTCCTGTCATCGTCGCTCATAATTTTATTCTCGGTTAACCTCGACTACGGCAAGTTTGTTGGTCTCTTCGTCTTCTATGTTTATTATTGAATTGATGGACAAAAAACGTACTGACGGCCAATTTTATCAGGGATGTGATGAAGAGGGATGCCGTTATAAGGTTGAGCAGGATTACATAATGGGGCTCAATTTTTTGGCGATTGTGCAATGAGAATACTGATCCCAAAGGGAACTAATGAAACCAATGCGATCGCCAAGGCTGAGAGGATTTGCTGGATATATTCTCTATATTTGTCTTGAAATACTTCTCTTTCTAGCCTTTCCTCTCTATTGTACTGTCCGATTAGAAACGTAAGTATCACGATATCGACTGATATTATTGTGAATATAGGTGTACCCTGGGAAATGTTCATGGATTGAAAGAAGGACAAAGGGCGACAAAAGTTTTATCGTGAAAATTACACTATTGTCATATACAAATGAAATTATTTCTAGAATATTTTGGAATACAATGTTACTGAATACCCCTATCGGACTTTTTTGGTTGGGGAGGTTTGCTGGAGGCCGTGACGCAGATGGTGTTGACCCACCTTCTCTTCCCGTCGAACAGCCTTGTAAAACGCGTTCTCAATCAGGTTTTCTAGGTCTGCAGCGCTGTAGCCATGAGTTTCCTCAGCAATGGTTCTTAGGTCAATGCTGTTCCAGTTGACAACGTCTTGATCGGGTTTCCGTTCCAGCATCTTGTCCAGGATCGCGTACCGGGTTTTCTTCGGCGGTATCCCGATCTTGATCTGCTCTGAAAACCGATGTGGTGACAGTACAGCGGTGTCTAACTTTTCCGGGTAGTTGGTGGAGCCGACCACGAGTACGTCTTCGCCCTTCATTTCGGCCATATTGTCGAGAAACTGATTGACCATTCCAGCGACTCCATCAGTCGAAGCCTTCTTCCTGCTTTTGGCGACGTCGTCGATTTCGTCGATGAAGATCATGCAGGGCTGGAACTGTTCGGCGGTTCGGAATAATTCGCGGACGCTGGCTTCTGACTCACCGAGGAACCTGTTTTTGAGCTGGGCTCCCGACGTGGTAATACAGGTGAAGTCGAGTTCACCGGCAAGTGCCTCTGCGAGGTACGTTTTCCCGGTACCGGTAGGTCCGTAGAACAGCACTCCGTTGACCACGTTCAAACCGTATTTCTCGTACTTCTCTCTTTCCTGGACGGGAAGAATGACTTTCCGTTTCAGTATCTTCTTGACGCGGTCGCGTCCGCCGACATCCTCGAAACTTTGATTGGGTTTGTGGATGTCGAATACCTCGCTCTGAACTTCCTCGATAGAATCCGCCTGTTCCAATTGAGCATCTTCGCTGTTTCGCTTGGCCCGGTCTTCCACCGAGACCTTGTCTGGTACTTCGCCGCCGAGTTCCTCGATTTTCTGAACAACTCGTTTCTTCAGGAAACGCTCCCGGTTCCCGGTACCCAACAACGCGGCAGCCTGTTCGAGCAGCTCTGCCATCTCCTTGTACGACTCCAGCGCTTTCTGATCGTTGCCAGCCTCTTCCTCCCGTTTCGCCTTTTGCTGGAGTCGTTTGAACCGGTTGTTCAACTGGCCCTTCCGATGTAGATCGGTCATTGTTCGAAGGCTTGTCCGGTAGTTACACTCTCTTCTTCGTCCTCACTGTCCAGTAGATCCTCTCCGAACAAGGGCGATCCTTCCTCTTCGATGTCACTCCACTCGTCCTCGCTCAGATCTCGTTCGACCTCTTCAAACACTGCTTCCTGTGTTTCGGTTTTTCTCTGAGCGGCTTGTTCGATGTCGTCGAGGACCTGGCGATCTTTGTTCCGCTGTTCTTCGATGTCCTGCATCATTTGGTCGACGCCGAGATCCTCGAGTGCGTTGAACACGTCGCCGTGCTGCTGCTCCCAGACCTGTTCGTGTTTGAACGCTTGCAGTTCTTCCCAGACTTCAGAGAGCCGTTGCTCTCGGACCACCCACCGGTTGTACTGTTCTTCGAGTCTGTTCCCTCGTTTTTTCAGCGTGGATGCTTCGCGTTTCAGGTCCTCTGCTTCGACCTCGCTGGCTTCTTTGATCCGGTCAAGTTGTTTGTCGTATCGCCGGTTGACCTCTTTCAGTTCGTCGTGGAGTTCGTCTGCTTTCTCCCCGGCTGTGTTCATCGCGGCCTCGATCTGGTGTTCGGAGACACCGAGGTCAAGCAGCTCCGCGATGTCTATCCGCGGTTCCGGGTGTTTGTGGATCAGTACGTCGCTTAGCAGTTGGTCGATCCAGTTCCTGGTTGAAACCATGGAAATCCTCTATTTTATGGGTTGACCGGTTTCTGCATGTGATCTGGCTGGAATGCCAGTGCGAACATTGAGGCCCCGATGCTACTGCCGATGGCTGCGGTGGTGATGCTCTGTCTGAGGATGGGCCAGGTGGCTGCGGTGAATAGTTCAATGAACCACCGTCCGACCATCCATTCGCCTGCGATAATGGTGATTGTGAGCAGAGCCGCGGCCGTTACTCCTGCTGCCGGGTTGCGTTCGAATCCGGCGTATGCACTGTAGACCAAGGCCATCCCGAACACAGCGTGGACTACGAATATTGAGACGGCGAGCACTGGTTCGCTGAGCAGTTCCAAGGGTGCGGACATAGTCTTGCGCTGAACCCGGCTCAGTTTACGGTTTCGTGTATATTAGAACTTTTGCTAATATTAGCACTAACGCGTATCAACTTGCGGCATGTAACACCGAGTATATCAATGAGAGGGCGTGAATATCTCTGTCAACTGGTGATGAGTATCGAGCATCCGGACGAGGTGGCGAAGATCATGTCGGCTCTGGATAGTGAGACCCGGGTCAGAACCTTTCATCTGCTTCACCAGGGGATGTCTCCAAAGGATATCGCCGAGCAGGAACTAGATTACACCCGTAGTGGTATCCAGCCTTATCTAAATTCATTCAAAGAAGCCGGATTGGTTGAGGTAGAGGGGAAGAAGTATCGTTTCACTGAGAAAGGTGAGAAAGTGCACGAGCTACTGACAGAGTTCGACAAGCTGCATAAGGATCTGAACGAGTTACAGGAGTTCCTTGTCGAGAACCCAGATGTGGTACCGGACGAAGTCCTAGAGGAAATTGAGAGACGTCGACGAGAACAGGAAAGCGAGTAGCCGGGGAAAATAGAAGAAAAAAGAAAGGAAGGGGTTGATTCTACATGAAGATGGCCGTGTTCCTCAACGGGTCTTGGTTGAGGATCTCCTGTCGTTCTTGTTCTAATTCGTTGAACCTCTCTCGATTGTCGCTGTGATAGTCCATCGCCGCATATACCTGGTGCAGTTGGTCCGCGTACATCTCCGGATCATGTTCATCGAGGATTTCGTCAACTGCAGCGTCGCTTGGTACAGAACCTCCATCAGGAGCAAAGTCCTCCAAGCCCTGTTGCTCGGTGAGGACGTCGTTCCCTTCCTTGACTTTCTTCCCATCCCGGTATTGGACAGCGGCCTGTAACCGGGATCGTTCTTCCGGGTTTTCCTCTGCGAGTCTCTCTAGGAATCGGTCGGCTTGTTCTTCGGTGTCGAAGACGGCGTCGACGGTCTGTATTCCGTTGTATTTGAAGAATCCATCGTACAGAAGTCCGTCAGTTTTGCTGTCTCGCCAGTAACGGTGTCCCTGTCTACGTGCGATAAAATACTCACCCTACACCGTGATCTCGTGTTCTTCCATCAGCTCTCTCAGGGTTTGATCCTCACCGTCGAAGTACATCTCTGCATCACTGTTTTCGATGACTTCGTTCGCCCGTCTCTCGACCGTTTGACGACCCAACTGCTTGGCGTCAGGGAGTTCGTTGTAGCCGGTATCGAGCAGTGTTGCGGCTCTCTCGAACCCTTCGTCAACTTTGTACTGAGGTAGGTCCTCACGTGCGTGGTGGCTTAGTGCTCGTGTCATCGACTGATATGCCTTATACAAAGAGATTTCATCGTCTCCGACCTCTTGTTCTAAAGACAGAGGGATGTCGGCGACCGGTGTATCGAGGAACTCTCCGATCATCTCGTGCATCATAATCCGGAGCTCGTCTTTCCCACCAGCTAGGTATTCATTCTGAGCATTTTCCAGCCGGTGTTCGAGATCTTCTGTTCCGTCGATCACTGCGTTGACACCGTGGTGGAACAGGGCGGGTTGGTATTCTTCGCTGTGGGTCTGTTCGAAGGTCATGTCGGCAACCCAGCCTTTCATTCCGTTGGTACAGATTTCTCGTAGAGCTGCGGGCTGGATTTTCAGTCCGTGGAATCCGCTATGCCCTGACTGGACGTTCAAACCGGTCTTGATCGCGTCGTCCTCACCAAGGTTGAACGTGGTTTCTTCGCCGTCGAAAATGGACTCCATCCGCATCTTGTGATAGTCGTCAGCAACCTCTACTGATCCCGTGACACCGAATTCGAGGTCGTCATCTTTCTGCTTTCGGCGGATCGCGTCGGCGGTATCGTCAAGGATGTCGTTGTACTGGAAGATCTTGTAGAAGTCGTCGCTGCGGGATACGTCGCCAGCCATCCGTCCATCCTCAGTGAACAGTGCAGATCGGTACGGCCAACGAACCCAGGTATCGGTATTTTCGTCAAAGCCGTGGATCTCTGCCCGGTGAACCTCTTGGATATTCTCTTCGGAGATTTTCTCTAACTCGTAAATGCTGTTGAATTCATACGTTTCCGGAATCGGTGAATCACCTTACCACTGGCTTTGGGGTTTGGTTCGGTAGTAGCCGAGGAAACACCTAGTTTCGTATGAAGAAGGACACCATCGATCGAAGGACTGTGTTAGAGAGATTGCTGTATGGCGTTCGCTAGGATGAATACCTGATAGTAGTTGGCGATTTCCTTATATGTCAATCGTAGTTAGAATGGCTGCCAAAGTTTGTGGAAGTTACAGTATAAAGGGCAAAACGTCTCTATGACCTGTTATCTTTTACTTGTAATCCAGGCTGTCATGGATACGTTGTTTTGAAGGCTTCTTGTAACAATCCAACTCTGTCCACCACCAACTATCTTGATCTCCCTGTACGAAGCCACTTCTTCTCAGCGAGTCAACATCGCCAACGTAGTTACTCATTACAGGATCAGTTACAAACCATGGCTTCCCTTCATCAAATTCGAAGTACATCGGACCGACATCACGATCGTACAATTTTCTGTAAGCCGACCGTAGATTCTCACGGAACTCGTTTAGTGTCATATCTGTGACGTGGGGAGCAACCTCAAGCAACAGATGTCGGTCGCCGTCATTGTTTCCGACGTATACCAGTCTGACACGTGAAACTGTTTCCGCCGCTGCATACAGAGAGCCGAGGTAAACGGATTGATCTGTGCAATCCCCTTGAAGCTGCCAATCCATTTTCTCCGGCGGCACAACTTCTCTACCGGTTCTTTCATATGAGCACTCCTGAGAGACTTTTTCGAAAAGCAGTACTATATCTCTCCGGGTCTTGTAAAACATGAACTCACCGGAGTCGAGAAGTTTGTCAGCTTTTTCGACCATATAATTAGAAATTCCTTTGAATGGTTTGGGGTCGATATACTGCGTATAGTCTCTCAGGTTGTAACCCGGCATCGATTTATTCAGTCATGTCGCGGTCGGTGAACTCTCCTTCAAACGGTTCTTCATGGATATCATCCTTACCGTCAAAATGCATGTTCTCATCATCGTCCTGATTTACCACTTCCCATTCATTTCCAACACCCTTCTTTGCGATTTTTCCGTTTCGTTCGGCGATTTTTTTCTGCTTGTTTTATATGCCTCTCAGCCATATTTTTGAGTTGCATTATTTCCTTCTTCGGAGGATCAATTGAGGTCATTTGAAACCAGTCTATGACATCCGCAATTTTCATAGAGATCTCAACATGGTCGTTAATATCTGATTCTATGTCGTGTTCACCGAGTTCATATTCTATGTGATCGAATTTCTCAACGCGATCTTCCAGTTCAAATGCGATCTCAAGTACGTCTTTCATTTGTAGTACCCCGTCGTTTCGTGTCCACCGCGGACCACGTCCTCTGACTGCAACACCCCTTTCTCAACCAAGTTTTGGAGCTGATCGGAGACCCTGCCTGCGGTTCCTGGACCCTCTCGATGACATTTTGAAGCTGTTGCACTTTGGTCATTTTCTCTCACATAGTTTTCGACGAACTGCACCAACTCTTTTTCGTCCTCACTTAGCTCAATTCCGGGTTCCGTCTCAGTATCTCGCTGCTGTACGCTGTTCTCTTGATCAAGCGTCGGTCGTTCAGCGTTAAGCGACTGATCCAGCCGGTCAATCTGGCGGTCAGCCGGCATATCTACCAGGGTCAATGGTTCGCGGCCGTCAACTACGATTTCTGGGTAGTCCCAGTCTCCGAGTATTACCTGCCCTTTGCTGAGCGACGTTACTTTCTGACTGCCTTTACTCAGGAACTTATCGGCGTAGTCAGTGTACCTCCCTTTCATGAACAAATGAGGGAGTTGTTGCCGGAGCGTGGCTTCGCTATAACTGAAGTCGGTCGGGTTCTGCGTCACCAAGATTACGTGGACGCCGAATTTTCGCCCTTCCCGACTCAGTTTCTCAATCATCTCTGCTGCTCGGGTGTCTGAGAAGTTGTGCGCCTCGTCAAGGAACACGAACAACGGTCTCGACAGTTTCCCGAGTTGGTCAAGTTCGGTGAATACATCTTCAACGAACTCTATTTTCTCTTTGGCGGGTATGGTATCGAGCGTGACCTGATTCAGCCCGGTGAATAGCTCAGTCAGGTCTTCTGGTTTGTCCAGTAGTCGGGTTTCGCTGAACAGATATTGGTTGGCGGCCAATCCTTGACTGTTCTCACTGGCTGGGTTCGGGAAGCTAATCCCAATGCCTTCGAAGTCGCCATTCCCTGGTGTGATCGACAGAACGTTGTACCCGAGACTGGCACAGTTCTCAATCAGCACTCGTTTCAACACGGTCTTCCCTGAACCGGTTCCACCGACAATGTACATGTGCGGCATCCCGTGGCTTTGGAAGTCGGCTGGGTCAAACCCAACCACTTGCTGCGTGTCGTTGATAGTGCCGATCATTGGACCGTTGCTTGGAATTTCACCAGAGACGAGGTTCTGCTGCGTTTCTAAATCGTGTAGGATGGATTGAACTGCTCGGGCAGGAGTATTGTTCCTGCGCTCCTGCATGGTACCGTCACTGGTTTCGAGATCTCGGAGGCTGTAAGCCTCGAATTGGGTGAGAACCGTTTCTACGACCGAGTCAGGAAGCTCTGCGTCAACGCTTCCCGGATGTAGCAAACCAGTATATTGCAGTCGGTGGAACAGGCGAGGCTCCTCCAATTCCTGGGTTTTCAGCCGAAACCGTTCACCGGTCAGGATTTGCTTCACTTTCCGCCGGTGATCGTTATACACTTCCTCCAACGTGTTCTCAACTGCGGATTCTAGGTTGGATTTTCTGGTGGTTCGGGCGGTGCTGTAGAAGGTGAAAAGGTAGGCGAGGCTGACACCGTTTTCTTGCCACAGTTGTTTGACTTCGTTCTGCCGCCGTACTTGTTCTCGGAGCTGTTGGAGTTCGAGGTCGAGTTCCTGCAGCTTTTCTTGTCTCTCTGTAAGTCGGTGGTCGATCAGATCGTCGAACTGTTCGAGACTGATCTGGTTGCTCCGTTGTAAGCCCTGTATCTGTTTCTCCAGTTGCTGCTTCTGTTCGAGTATTTGCCGGGTTTCATCTGCGAGTTGTTCTGCGTCTTCGACTATCTCGGTTTGCTGTATATCGACAGTGGCTGTGTAGTCCACCGATATCTGGAAGCTGGAGAACGTGGATTCGAGGTAGTCGTTCAGCTGCCCGAGGTTTCGGCTCCAGGTTTCCCGGCCTTCCTCTCCCTGTTTGAGCAGTCGGTATGATTTCCCGGCCCGCACCAGGAACCGGTCCTCGTCGAGCTCTGTGATTTCAACCGTGGCGGCATGGTCGGTGCTCCAGAGAAACGTAGTCAGTGGCTCAACCGATGTGACGCCGACAGGCACGGTATCCAATCCCATATTCTTATCCTGAGTTAGCCAAGCGATTTGGAACGAATATTCTCTCCTCGATGTAACTCCAGTTCCAGTTTCCTTTATCGGCGTCTGTCAGATTGGCCATGTATTGGCCGGACAGATCGCTACATAGTTCGACATCGTAGCATCTGCCGGAAAATAGGTACGTCCTTGGTAGTTCTCCCAGCAGATCGCTCCTATGGAGTAGTTCAACACTTCGTCGTAGAAATTTTTTATCAGGTCGACGACTCGGTCTCTTCTGTTTTGAGGGATTCCGAACATCGTCAATATGTGTGCGTCGTCTCCACGGAAGGACGAGTTCACAGCTATTAGCTGGATATCGGTTATTGTGGACGTGGAACACGCCATTGAGCTAAGAAGAACAGTCTGATCTTCGCAGTCACCGGAGATTTTCCAGCCGTCCATCATAGAACTAGGTTTGTGAACAGTTCTGCCACTGAGATGGTAGTCGCTTTTGTCACTGACGAAGGAGTGGATTGTGGCAGCGTCTCGAACCCATTTTTTGTAGGGTTCTCCCTGACAGTAGCATTGTGTTGCAGAGATGATATCCTCCTCTATGTTACTGAATCGGCGTGGTTCGAGGTAGCTGATGTAGTTCTTGCTCATAGCCGTTTTTCAAGTTCGTCCACAATCTCGGCTCTGGTACGGCCTTCAACTTGCTCGAACGTTTTCCCTGTCCGTTCCTCAAACTCGTTTTCCACCTCCTGCACGGTTTCGTATTCGTCTTCCTCCGCGAGTTCGAAAGCCAGTTTTACCGCTCCTGCAAGTGCTTTAGACCCGGCTTGTCCGTACTTGTCCGCTTTTTCTTCGTCAACACCGGACCCTACGCTCAAAATGTAGGAGATTTCCTCTGCTGTTTGTTGGATATGTTCTTCCTTTATTCCATCTTCACCCATTCTTCTAATTACTCCGAGTTGTATTTGCAGTTCTTTCCCGGCGGTTTCGACACCCACGGCTGATGCTCCAACGCGATACGGGTGTGGGCAGGTCGTTTCAGGATCGGTCCGTTGCATTCGAGCTGGCCGCCGATCTCCATCAACCCACAGATCGCGTCGTTGTAGCACGGACAGTTGATGATGTGGCGACCGCCCTCGATCTTGATGGAGCCGAGTCGACGAACCCGTTGGTAGAGTTCGTGGTCTTCCATCCGGAGGATTTCTTCTTCCGTGTACACACCTCCGCTTTCGCGGTCACCCAGCCCTCCATCCAGCAGTTCGTCTAATGCTTCGTCGAGTATGTCGTCATCCATGTCTGTCCTCTATCTTTTCAAAGAGACCCTTGTCAGAGCTGTTCCCGGGGATTCGTGGTTCACGGCCGCCCCGCTTCCGGCGGTCGCCTTCGTAGTAACCGTTCTCCACTTTCTTTTTCTCGACCAGTGTTTTCAGGATGATTTTCAGCAGGTCGCGTTTGGCTTTCCAGTCCTCGCGTTCCTGCTCTCGTTCCATCCGGGTCTGTTTGATCTGCCGGTCCCACTCGTCGATGCGGTGAGTGTGTTCCTGGTCTTCGCGTTCGAGGGTGCGTTCGTGCCGGAGCTTTTCGTCGACGTCGCTGCCACATTCGTAGCAGTACGTCTCGTCTTTCACTCCGTGACCGGTGACGTGTTCTGTACACAGTATTTTCCCGCACCCTGCACAGATGCCTTCGCACTGCGGACAAGTCCATCGCTGGCATTGTTTTCCGTTGACCCGTTCGTTGCAGAGGCTGGGGAAGGGGCGTTCGTCTTCTCCGGCGAGGATGTAGTCACAGGTCGGGCACTGCGGACGCTCGCGGATAGTGACCGAGATCTGGTTGCCGTCTGATGTGAGGAAGTTGTGCACCAGGTTCTGCCGAGTGACCTGTTCGGGATGCCGACCGACGATTTTGACTGTTTCCTCTGATTTGACGTCCGGCTCTTGGTCGGTTGGCGGATTGATCTCGAGACCGGTGAAGTCAGCTTCGATACCTAGGTCTTCGAGTTCGTCTTGGATTTGATCGGCATAGTCGGGGTGCTGGTTCACAGTTTACCTCCGACATCTCCGCCGCCCACTCCTTTACCCGTGTTGGAGCTTTTGATACCGCCGCTCTTCTCCTTGTTTTTCTGGTCGTCGAGTTTCTCGTTGATTTTCTTCTCGACTTTGTCTCCGTGTTTGTTCATGGCTGCTCGCACGAGCCATGAGATACCGAGTGCTCCTGCGATCTTTTTTCAGCGGCAGGTTGATTCCTGATGCTGCGTCTTCCAGTGACTCTCCGTTGGAGAGGGCGTCAACTATTTTCTGGAGTTTACCGTCCGGTTTTTCGGCACTGGAATCGTTTCGGTGTTCTTCGGGGACTTTGTCTTTGCTGACTATCTCGACACTGTTCTGATCTGATTTTTTCAAGAATTGGTCGGTGGCGGCTATCCGGATGTATCTCTGGGTTTCGGACAGAACCTTTGCTGCGACCATGTCGATAAGGCCAGGCACCATTGTTCTATTTTTGTGTCACCAGTTAGCAACCTTCGTACGTTTGTATGTGAGCTAGTCGACATATTTAAGCCTAGGGAGTCTCGCGAGTTCTTAGACGTTTAAAGATTTCTGGTGTTGACTCCAGTGTTGAACGGTGTTGAGAGAGGTGTTGATGGGTGTAGAAGAGGTGTTGAATCGGGTTCTACAGCATTCGGTGTTGAGTATGCTATTACACGCGTTTCAACACGGTGAAACAGCTGTTTCCGGAGTTTGCGGGTTTGTCTACACTCCCGGTGTTTTCCCCGGTATACCCCAGTATAGGATTTAGGTCTTTACTGTAGATGTATACGGAGATTTGTTTTTGTATTTTCGTGTGAGAGCGTTGCCACGAGGGTGTAGGTGTAAGAGACGGTAGTTTCGATGGCTGCAGCTGAAGACACAGATTTTCTGAGTCAAGATTTTTAGTTTTCTCTTGTTGCTTCAAAGCCGAATGGCTGACCGAGTTCGCAGCCACTGTCTCTGTAGATTCGTCTTGCACGGCTCCGTGCTTCGTCTTCACTAGCAGCTCTTACCCCTACAGATGCAGGAACTTTGAACTCAACTGAGTACATTCCCAGGTCGTCGCTGTATTTCTCCAGCGTTTCCTCAGCGTATTCTACAGCTGCGTCCATCTCATCGAAAGTCCCTGAGTCAATCTGATGGCCGTTTCTTGAAAGGTGAAACATCACTTGATCATCGGCTCGGTGTACGCGAGCATGTATCTGTAGATTGGTGTGCTCCCACTCTTTCACATCCGGCTCATCAGTGTATCTACCCCATTCTTCATTCATTCTAATCACTTCAGGAAGGGGCTAGTTGCCTATGCCGAGGCGTGTTTCTCTTACAGTGGTTTTGTCCCTGGAACTGAGCGTTCCTTTCCGTGTTGATACGTTCTCTCCATCCTCCACTACAGTTGGGTAAGTTCCTCGAAGACAGTACTTTTCTCGCGGGAGATCTGAATGAGGGGATTCCCTGATGTACATACTGAATTTGTCTGCGGGTTCATCGGGTAGTGCTGTCACCTGTTCATTCACCTGTTTCGCTGATCGTGTGCTCCCTGATTTCGAAGAAGTTAGCTCCGTTCTCGGGGTCTTTCACCGTGTAAAGCCCGTCACGGTGTTTCAAGGTCTCAGTTATTATGTAGCCGTCCGGCTCATTGAGTTGCTCATAGATGGGTACCTCTTCTTTGATTTCTTCTATTCCGGGTTCTATTTGTTGTAGTTCTTCGACTGTTACGTTAAAGCCTGAGATGAATTGGTCTGCGTTATGTATAGTATGTATTTGTTTAGTTTGGAGGTATTGTGCCATTGTTCTGTATCCACCTTCTAGATGAACTACTAGTTCATACTTTTATAAAAGTAAAGTACTGTGAGTATCTGAAACCAAAATAACCACGGAAATTCACATCACAACCTGGAACCCGAGCACTACTACAAACTTCAACGATCTCTGGATCATGACCAACACCAAACCTGCGGAACGAGACTGTGGCCTTAGCCATCCACGGAGAAAGGAAACCACACCCTCTAATTACCCAGTTCCGCCAGAATCACATAGATGTTTAAAATCGATGCTACAGATTAACAATATCATGTCCGCACCCGAAAATCCGGAAGGCCCTGTTCTAGATGACATCTTGAAAAAGATGCCATACCGAAGACAAAAAGATCAAAGCCAGAAACTCGCCGCCTACATGCAAAAGAAAATGGAAGGCGGCCCCACCTACATCGTCGAGAACACCAGCATCAACTCAAAAGCAACAGTCAACAATATACGCAAAAAATTCAAAGAACTGCCAGAAGAAGAACAAACACGGCTAATGACACATCTACTCACTATAATCCGAAACCGCAACCATACTTAGCACCTCCAATATCTCGAGATCACGTATAGGTCTCTTCATCTCTCGATATCTTTCAATCGTCGTTCGATCCGGAGAAGATCATTGAGAAACTGTTCTGTCTGCTTCTCTCCAGAATATATCGAATGAACACATGCTTCACGAATCGTGGTCTCACATCTATCATAGACTTTCGCAACTCGCGTAAACGCACGCTCCAAACGACTTTGATCCGAAGATCTGAACGCCTGTCCGTCCTTCTGTTTCTCTGGAACCCCACTCGACTCTATGAATTCACCAACAACCGCAAGACGGTACTCCCTAGCATCTATCCCACCTTGCTTAGTTAACGGCATCTCCTCATATGACACTTCAATAAGCTCGCTATCAAAATCGTGGCACTCTATCAACCGATCCTTCTGCTGATTTTCAAACCAATCAACGAACTCTTCTATCCCATCATCTAGGTCCTCGGTCATCTTGAACCACCGCGTCACTTACTGACGCACCTGAAAGTCGGATCCGAACTCTATTGAATCGGTTGAGAAATTTGGGCAACAGACACGGACTCTCAGACAAAACCAGATTAGACAACATTTTCTAACCTCCAACATCTCTCATCCTAACGGTTCCTGCCAAACAATTCACTAGAGTCCATAGAGACTGATTGCTTGAAGATCATTCCATAGGACCACCTCGATATGCCAACTGGTGTGCTATATGCTAGCAATTCAATTTCTAGCCCAATAAGTCGAACTCCAAAGATGACGAACCGGAGACAGACTGGTCTTACAACTCATACCCGGAAAACGAGCGTCCCCTAGTTGTGTACAGAGGAATGCTCAGCTTGACTCCACTGAGTACAATTTTCCTGCTTGTACCATAATTAGCCTGATTGGTCGTATGTCAGGAAATATTATATGATCGTATAGGGATGGTAGGGTCAATGCCGAAGTTGAAACGCCGGAAGGATGGGGGCTACTTCATCCATATGAGTGGTGATGTGAACTCTATCAATACTTTCCAAGTCACAGATAGAGGGGCTGAGATCGTCAAAAGCAGTGGGAAAGAACTGGGAGAGTACTTCCCTGACCATTTATTCTACTTGCTATACGATCTCGGTCATATATCCACAAAAGGAAAGAACCCGAGTCAAACTAAGCTGCCAGATCTAGACTCTGAAAACTGGGAGTTTGAGGATCTGTCTGTTGCAGACCGTGTTCAGGTCGCACTCCAAGTTATCGAATCTCATGGAGTATTGAGTCTATTCAAGGGAAAAGCAGCAAACTGGATTATAAGTCTCATTGGGGAGTCAAGCGTCGAGCTACGGCCGTTAATCAAGGAGATATCTGAGGCTGCAGGGTACAGCTATGAAACTATCCAGGAGTACAGTGAATCCGTACACGACGGGAAATATACTTTAGAAATCGCACTTTGTGGATATCTTCAACACGTCTGGCTGAGAGACTCAGCACCATTTGACCTTGAAGCAGAGAATATCGACCAGAGAGAAGTTGTCTGGGCTGATGACTCTCATGTCCACATCAGGCTGGCAGATACTGATGAATCCGACTTCACAATTCCGGGTGACACACCAGAACCGATCAGTGACGAACTTGACGACGAGTTGGGAATAGTATGGATGACGGCTGTGGCAAGTGCAGGATTCATGGTCTACCCGAGAATCGAGATGGATCACCGTCACGGGTTCAAGAACGGAGTAGTCCTTCCGAGAAGTCGACTCAAAGATTTCCCAGTTCATCTCCCACAGCATTCCGAGATAATTGAGGTATTCGAAGCACTGCGTCTGTTAGAAGAATCTGTAGAACAAGTACTGGCTTCATCGAAATCTAGCGTGAGCCAGGGAGATAAATCGCCTTGTGACCGCTGGAGAAACAAGATCAGCCAACAAATACGACGAATGCATAGAGAGGACTTCTTCAAAGCCCCGGAGGATCAACTGCAGAATACTATTCAGAAACACCGATATTGCTATGGGAACGGTGAGAAGATCACCGATTTCGAGTATATAGAGATGGGGCAACCCGATGAATCCCAATCACTGCTTCTGTTCGGATTAGGTATCTTCAGCCCTGGCGAAGAACGGAATGTTCCGTTCGAACCAAGCACCGGAACACCTCTCCCAATCTATCCTCAGTCAGAAAACGAGTTTGAAAACGCGGTAAAGCAAATAGACAGATTCTGCTCAAAAACTCTACCAACGTCCAATCCGGAAAGAACCTAGATCAATGCTCAGGGGCTACCGCTTTTGTCGGACTGTAACTGATTCTCCAGACTGGAGCTTGCGGACTTCTTCCGGACTCAGGAAAATCGCTGCTCCGAGCAGCTCACCGTGTCTATCGGTTATCTCATTGATTCTGTGTTCTATTGTTGTTCACCTCCCGTGGTTAGAGTTCGAGGGTTTTGATGCAGTTTAGGTATTGTTGACGGGCCTGGGTTCGGTCTACGCGGGTGTAGATATCCATTGTTTCGTCGTTGCTGTCCCCCCGGATGTAGCGTAGGATGTGGTCAGGCATTCCCTGGTTTCGCATCAGGGTGGTGAAGACGGTTCTGTAGGTGTGAGGTGTGAACTTCTTGTGAAACCGTTCCTCCCCTGGCTCCATAATCCCGCCTTCTGCAGCAGCGGTTTTCACCGCTCGCTGTACCGAGGTTTTAGAGACTCGTTCTCCGCGTATTGAGACGAACAGATAGTCGGTGCCACGGCCGTTACGAATGAACTGGAACCGTTCGATAGCCCGGATGGTTTCCTTGTCGATAGGTACGACGGTCTGTTTACCGCCTTTTCGTTCCCTAAGCCGGATGAACCCTTCCTCCAGCATCAGGTCATCCATCTGGATCTCAAGCGCCTCAGTCAACCGGCAACCGGTTTTAGCGAGTATGATCGCGACGGCCTTATCACGCGGATCAGAGATATTGTGTATAATCCGTTTCCCGTTCTCCCACGTAGCACAGTCCGGTCGATCCCGTATCTGCTTCGGAATCTCTTCAAGAACAACTGCCGCCGGATTCCCCGTTATTTTCTCAAAACGAGGTCGCTTCATCGCATAGCTAAAGAACGCAGACAAACTCTCAAGATACCGCCTCTTCGTATTCTGGCTGAGATCACGCTGATCCAACCTCATCACGTAGTCCTCGATATGATGGACCTCCGTATCCTCCGGCTGTAACTCCGGGAACTCCTCGTGGTAGAACTTCCTGAGGATTCGGCTGTAGGCGTTGAGTGTGCGTTCGGTTCGGCCCGTGACCTGTTTCCGTTTAAGGAACTCGTTGATCGACTCGTGCTTGTTCTCGTAGACCGTTTCATACCAGTCGTCTGCCATCACCGATCACCCCCATTCCTGAGCTTCCAGCCATGCCCTCGCTCAAACTCCACCCGATCCTGCTGCGCCAAAAAGTACAACTGATCCTCAACACGTTTCCGAATCAAGTCATCCAAAGCCCCACTCTCCACAATCTCCCGAAGAATCTGATCTAAGGCTTGTACGTGTCATCAAGGAACTTTTCCAGGAAGTCAACATCATCCACTTCCGTCTGCCCACTACTCTGCCTCTCTCGATTCTCCAACCTGTTTTCCAGTGATTCAATCTCCTGCTTCAGTTCCTCAATTCTTTCCTCGCTTTCATGATGCGCGAGGAATCCTTGGTCCCTGTAGGCCCGCGCCTCCTGAATCAACTCGTAGAGGTACTTACTCCTGCTCTTGTACTGTTTCTCCTCCACTTCCTCATCCCACTCTTCTTTGTCATCCTCCGAACAATACAGCGACACCTTCGTCGTTGATTCCGGAAGATTGACTGACTCTTTCCAACCGCCGCCCGTCATTTTCCGACACCTCCCAACAGTTCCATCACGCTAGCAACCTTATCTATCAATATTTTTATATCTAACTCCAGTCCGCCTTTCGATGAGTGCCGAGGCCTCCGTTTCCGACGGACGGACCGCTTCTCCTCCGGGGCGAGCGAATCAGTCGGTTCACGCCCACCAGCGAGTCGTCCCGGCACCCGTCGGTCCTCGGACCCCGCCGCGCCTCGTCACCCGCGATTCCGGCCGGCGTCGGTAGTGGTTGCGCCCGGGTCCGAAGGAGGACGAAGCCGCGTTCGTCGGCGAGACAGCAGAGCGCGCCGGTTCGCCATCGAAACGAACGTTCTCGGGGCCAGCAGGCATTAGTGAGCGCCAAACCCACGTTCTGCCGATGACAGTCACCTTCACGGACGACGACGAGGGGAAGGTAGTCGTAGACGCCAGCGGGAACACGCTCGGACTCGTCACGCAGATAGAGGGGGACACCGCGTACGTCGACCCGGACCCGAGCCTCACCGAGACCATCAAGGCCGACATGGGATGGGCCGACACCGAGTCCGACGAGTACACGGTCGACGAGACGGCCGTCGAGACGAAGGCCTCGGAGAAGCTTCACCTGCGCGGGAACCTGTAGCGAGTCCGAGCAGGCGGTACCGCTCTCGGACGCGACCGACGAGTGCCGGCCGTCGCCGGCGTCGCGGACCAGAGCGCGTGAACCGGCGAGTGTCGAGAGCGCCGAAGCGCGCGTTCAGCGAGCCGACGCGGCGATTTCGACGAACCGCTCTCCCGCGCGGTCCACCGAGAAGTGTCGCCGGTAGACGTCCGCGGCGCCGTCTTCGAGGCGGTGGCGCAGGTCGTCGTCGCCGAGAATCTCCTCGACGCCCGCGGCGAGTGCGCCGGCGTCGCCGGGTTCGACGAGGTAGGCCGTCTCCCGGTGGTCGAACACCTCGCTCGTCCCCGGTTGGTCGGCGACGGCGATGGCCTTCCCGAGGTAGGACGCCTCGGCGACTTTGGTTCCGATGGTGAACTCGGTCTGCGGGTTGTCGCCCATCGGACCGAGGACGACCCTCGCACCCTTGATGTACTGGACGAGTTCGCTCAGCGAGACGAACCCGGGGAACGAGACGTTCTCCGCTCCGAGTCGGTCGGCGTGGTCGACGACTCCCTGTCGCTTGTCGCTCTCGCCGACGAACACGAACTCGGCGTCCGGGAGGGCCGCCGCCGCCTCGACCATCGTGTCCGGTCCGTGGTGCGGCAGGAAGTTCCCCCAGTAGAGGACGTCGGACTCGAACTCGGGGGCCGGTTCGATGCTCGTGTCGAAGTTGGACTCGACGACTTTGATGTACATCACCTCGTACGTCTCGGCCGGCAGGCCGAACGCCTCGGAGAAGCGGTCGGCCGACTCCTGCGAGAAGACGACCACTCTGTCGGAGAGTCGCTGGACGAGTAAGTCGAGGGCGAACAGGAACTTCCCGGCGACGCTGTCTTCGGGGTAGATGCCGCGGTTGCGCACGAGCGTGAAGTACAGCCCGTTGTGCGAGAAGTAGACCAGAGGCGTGTCGAACAGGACGGCGAACGGCTTCGCGACGAACACCGACGTGTCGCCCATGTGCGGGACGACGATGACGTCCGCTCGACGCAGGTCGCCGAGGTTGCCGAGGACGGCCGCCGTCGTGACGACGGTGTGGACGAGCAACGTCGCGACGACGAGAAACGGGAAGAGCCACCCGGGCGCGTCGTCGAACCAGTTCATCGTCGCACGCATCGTTCGGACGGGGAGTCGGCGCTCGGCCTTCGCCTCCGAGAGCGAGCGTTGCGGGACGCGCACCTCCGACAGCGAGATGCCGCGCCGTTCGAGCCCCTGCCTGAGCACTTCGTCCTGATTGTGACCGTAGATACCGACGAAACAGACGCGAGAGATGTCCGAACCCATTCGGTGGCAGTTGCCCAGTTCCAGCTATAATTCTTTCTTCTCCCCCGATGCCGTCCGCACGGCGCGAAGAGAACCGGTAGTGTTTATGAGAGACGCGCGGAAACCGCCAGTCGTGTCTCAGAAAGTAGCTATTACCGGGGGTGCGGGCTTCCTCGGCTCGCATATCGTGGACTACTTCGTCGAACAGGGAGAGGACGTCGTCGTCGTCGACGACTTCAGTTCCGGAGAGGCCAAGAATCTCGAGCAGTCCGCCGACGACGTCGAGGTTCGCGAACTCGACCTTCGGTCCGAGGACGCCATCGACGGACTCGACGACATCGACGTCGTCGTCCACCTCGCGGCGAAGATCGGCGGCATCGGGTACTTCCACCACGTTCCAGCCGACATCATCGCGATGAACGACGCGATGAACAAGGTCGTCTTCGACGCCGCCGTCGAACACGACTTCGACCGCGTCGTCTACGCCAGTTCGTCGATGGTGTACGAACGCGCCACCGAGTTCCCCGTCACCGAGGACCAGATCTCGGAGATTCCCCCGCCGGACAGCGCCTACGGCTTCCAGAAACTCGCCGGCGAGTACTACTGCCGCGCGTACCACGACCAGTACGACGTGGAGTACTCCATCTTCCGCCCGTTCAACGCCGTCGGCCCGCGCGAACCGCCGGGCGAGGAGGTCGGACAGGCGCACGTCATCCCCGACTTCGTCCTGAAGATCCTCGACAAGGAGCAGTACCCGCTGAAGATTCTCGGCGACGGCCGGCAGGTCCGGTCGTTCACAAACGTCCGCGACATCGCGCGCGGCGTCTACCTCTGCTCGTTCGAGGACGCCGCCGCGAACGACCACTTCAACCTCGGCTCGAGGAGGGCGTCAGCATGCGTGACCTCGCTCGGAAGATATGGGAGCGCAGCGGTCGCGAGGAGGACATCGAGTTCGAGACGACCGAGGCGTTCGCACACGACGTGCAGAAGCGGGTCCCGAGTTCCCAGAAGGCGCAGGAGGTGCTCGGCTGGGAGCCCGAAATCACGCTCGACGAGTCGCTCGAACAGTACATCGGCTGGTACGAGGAGGAGGTCCTGTGACGACGTTCGAGCGTGATATCGCCGTCGTCGGCGCCGGTCGAATCGGTCTCCCGTGGGCGGCGGTGTTGGCCGCCGTGCAGGACTGGCAGGTCACCTGCGTCGACGTGGACGAGACGCGGGTCGAGGAGATAAACGACGCCGAGGCGCCGTTCGCGGAACCGAAACTCGGCGAGTACATGCAGGCGGCCGTCGAGTCCGGCGCGATGCGAGCGACGACCGACCCCGAGGCGGTCACCGACCACGAGTACGTCGCCTTCACCGTCAACGCGCCCCGCAACGGGATGTCGGACTACGTGGACGTGGTCGAGTCCTACGCCGAACGCCTCGTCGACGGGCAGACGGTCATCTCCCGGAGCACGCTGCCGGTCAACATGGTCTCTCGGACGCGCGACATCGTCGAGCGACACGCGACGGGCGACGTGAACTTCGCCGTCTTCCCCGAACGGTTGGCCGAGGGGAAGGCGATAGCGGAGATACAGACGCTGCCGAAGGTGGTCGGCGTGGACAGCGACGCCGGCGAGGCGGCCGTCCGCCGACTGCTGGAACCGTTCGAGTGCTCGGTGAAGGTGACGGACCCCGAGACGGCGATGCTCGTCAAACTCATCGACAACTCCTACCGCGACGCCCTGTTCGCCATCTCGAACCAGATAGCCTACACCGCGGACCAGTTGGACCTCAACGCGCACGAGGCCATCGACCTGGCGAACTTCGAGTACCCCCGCAACGACATCCCCCTCCCGGGCACCGTCGGCGGCAAGTGCCTCCCGAAGGACCCCCACTTCCTGACGGACGAACGCGTCTGCGACCAGCCGACGACGCCCGACCTGTTCAACTTCACGCGCCGGACCAACGCGTCCCTCCAGTCGTACATCGTGACCGAGTTGCTCCTCGAACAGCCCTCGGAACTGGCGATGCTCGGTCTCTCGTACAAGCGCGACGTGGGCGACGTGTTCAACTCTCCCGCGTGGGCCATCAAGGAGTCCCTGCAGTCGCACGGCGTCGAGACGCGGAGCTACGACCCCCACATCGACGACTACGACACGGACCTCGAAACCGTGCTCGCCGACGCCGACGGGGCCGTCCTCGCGGTCAACCACTCGGCGTTCGAGGGCATCGAACCGGAACTGAACGAACACCTCGACGACGACGCCTTCGTCTACGACGTCTGGGGCGCCCTCCGCTCGGAGCGACTGAACGCTCGCTATCAGGGGTTCGGCATCTCCGAGTGAGTCGTTCGTCGTCGGGCGACGGAGTCGCCGTGGTCCGATGACTCCCGAGCGAACGCCGTCGGACCGCCGACGTCTGCCGGTAAGATTCAGTATCCTCGACGGCCCGGTAGCAGTATGACCAGTCACGCGCCCTCTCGCGGAACGGACGGGTTCCGAGAACGGGTCCGCTTCTACCTCCTGGACCACGAGACGGCGGCCGGTCGGACCATCGACGTGGCGCTGCTGGCGCTGAACCTCGTGTTCGTCGGCGTCTTCGTCGCGCAGACGTACGTGGTCTCGGCGACGCTCCGGTCGTCGCTGTGGGCGGCCGAAGTCGGCATCGCGGCGGTGTTCGTCGTCGAGTACGTCCTCCGACTGTACGGGGCGCGCGACCGACTGGGGGAGTTCACCAACCCGTATACGATGGTCGACCTCCTGTCGGTCCTCCCGACGGTGGCGGTGTTCCTCCTGCCCGTCCCCGCGGTGGCGATGACCGTCGGGTTCCTCCGCGTCGTCCGCGTCGTCCGCGTGCTGCGGTTCTACCGGTTCACGCGCGACGAGGAGTTCTTCTTCGGCACCGTCTCGCTGGAGACGCTCCGGGTGATGAAACTGCTGTTGACCGTGCTGGTGGTGTTCTTCGTCTCCGCCGGCCTGTTCTACAGCGCCGAGTTCCAGACGAACCCCGACGTGCGCAACTTCGGCGACGCGTTCTACTACATGGTGGTGACGCTCACCACCGTCGGCTTCGGCGACATCACGCCGACGACGAGTCTGGGTCGCTGGGTGACCGTCGCGAGCATCTTCGCGGCCATCCTCCTCGTCCCGTGGCAGGCGGGGAAGATAGTGCGCGAGTGGACCCACAGAGAGCAGGTCAACGTCACCTGCCCCGACTGCGGACTCGCCTACCACGACCCGGACGCCTCCCACTGCAAGTCCTGCGGACAGGTCATCTATCAGGAGTACGACTCGCGAGAGTAGTCGGCGCCCGGCGGCGGTCAGGCCCCCGACGAGGGAGGAGCGAAGCCGACTCGGCCGCGTTCTCCGGGGATGCGCTATCAGGCTTTTCCGCGTGAGAGGTGCTAGCGCGCCGTGGAGGTGCTACCCGTCATGAGCGACAGCGCGCAGTGGGTCAGTATCGTCAGCGCACTGTTCGGCGCGTGGCTGGTCGCCTCGGCGTTCGTGTTCGACCTCGTCGGCGCGACGTACTGGAACGGCATCGTCGTCGGCGCGGCAGTCGTCCTGCTCGCCGGATACAGCGCGTACCGCTCGCGTGTGACCGGCACGGGCAACGCCTGGTCCTCCGGACTCGCCGCGCTGTTGGGTCTGTGGGCGATGGCCGCGCCGGTCGTGTACGAGGCCGCGACGACGACGACGTGGAGTAGCGTCGCCAGCGGCGCCGCCATCGCGGTGCTGTCGGGGTACGAAGCCTACGATGCGCGGACGGCGACGGGCGCATCGGGCGCCGAGAGCCCCGGCGTGTAGCGCTCTCCCTCCCTCGATTTTTCGGACAGTCGCGACGACCGACCGGTGAAAGACTTTTGTGCGGTTTCTCGAAAGAGGGTGCGTACGATGTCGAAGCCGTTCGCCGGATTCCCGGCGCTCGTCCGATCGTACCCCGCTCGCACCGCCGTCCTCTCGGTCACACCGGTGGTCGTCGCGGTCGCGCAGGCGGCGAACGCCGTCGTCCACGGGGCGCAGTCTCCGCTCGTGGCGGCGTTCATCCTCGCGATGCTCTGCGTCGCCGCCGCCGCCACGCGGCAGTCGCTCGCGTCGTTCCGCGTCGAGACGCTCGAAGCCGGCGTCGCCGACGACGCTCGGTAGTCGAGTTCCCGGCGGATTCTGTCGCCGAGACAGCCCGCGCCGACGACGAGGAGAGCGACGCCGCCGCCGAGTCGAATCCGGACGAACTGCGCCGCGCGCGGGTCGGGGCAGTCGACCGAACGGACGCCGAGAGGGGGACCGAGCGGAACGGACGTGAGACGTTTGTGGCTCGCGCCCCTCCGTCCGCGCATGAGCGACGCGGTACTCGTCTACGACGACGACTGCGGGTTCTGCACGTGGTGGGCCGAGTTCCTCGACGGGCGCGCCGACCTCCGAATCGTCGGGTTCTCCGACCTCGACCCGTCGCTCCGAGAGCGACTGCCGCCGGAGTTCGAGTCCTGCGCGCACCTCGTGACGGACGACGCCGTCCACTCCTGCGGCGCGTCCATCGAGGAGGCGTTGCTCCGCACCGGCGTCGGGTCGCGCTTCCGGCCCGCCGTGGAATCGCTGCGAACGTTCGGCACCTACCGGAACGTCCGGGAGTTGGGGTACCGCCGCGTCGCGGACTCCCGCGCGTGGTGGGGGAAACTGCTCTCGAAGCGGCCGCCGGCGAGGGAGTGACCGTTTTACCGCTGGGCGGCCGAGGGGGTGACGATGAGCGACAGCCCCGACGACCCGACGTTCGAGCGAGTGCGCGAACAGGCGGCCGAGGCCCTCACCGAGAGCGACGCCGCGTCGCTGTACGTCGGCCTCGCCGGCCCGGACGGCCAGAACGAGTACTACTTCGCCAACGACGTCGACGACGAGGAGTTACAGGAGATGGCCGCCCAGCAACTCGGGATGCTGACCCGCGTCCTCGCCGAGCAGTCGAACGCGAGCATCGAACAGGTGACGAGTCAGGCCGCGGAGATGGCCAAGCAGATGAACGTCCGCTAGGCCGACGGACGGGCGCGTGCCGGCGTCCACGTCGGCGTCGAGAGCGGCGTCGCCGCGAGTGACGCGGACGCCGACTCGTTCGCGTCCGTCTCCCCCGCCGTCGATTCGTTCGCCTCCGTTCCCCCCGCCGACGACTCGTTTACCTCGTCGGCCTCCTGCAGCACGTATCGCTGCCCGACCATCGGGTCCAGCAGTCTGTCGACGGGTGCCCGGTCGTCGCGGAGGACGGGCACGTCGTCGGTGGGCGGGGCCGACCGCCGGTAGTTCCGTATCTCCTCGGTGAGGTCGATGCCGATGTCGCGCCGGTCGTTGCGCGCCAGCAGTTCCGCCTCGGTGACCTCCGAGTCGTCCTTCGTGGCGACGACTTCGATGTTCTGGACGACGCCCCCGCCGGCCGTCGGGAAACTGTACACCCGCGGGAACACCCGCTCGATGGTCTTGTACTCGGCGCGGTAGAACTCCGACGCCGGGCCGGACGGCGCGGAGATGACGTTGGCGAACAGGACGCCGTCGTCGTCGAGGCGACTCGACGCGAGGCGCATGAACTCCTCGGTGGTCAACTCGAACGGCACCTTGTCCTTCCGGTAGGCGTCGAGGACGATGAGGTCGTACGTCCGGTTGGTCTCCCGGAGGAACTGCCGGCCGCCCCGATTGTAGATGTTCAGCCGGTCGGACTCCTCGACGTCGAAGTAGCGCTTCGCCGCGTCGATGACCTCGGGGTCGATTTCGGCCACGTCCACGGTCACGTCGTAGTCGTTCGCGAACCGCTTCGGGCCGGTGAACCCGCCGCCACCGACGAACAGCACGCGGTCGACGTCGTCGGTCAGGAGCAGGGGGAGGTGGAAGTAGCGGGTGTAGTCGAACACGTGACGGTTCGGGTCCGACAGGTCCATCGCGCTGTGTCGCTGGCCGTCGAGGTAGAGCGTCCGCGTGTCGCCGCTGTCGACGACCTGTAGCTCCTGATACGGCGTCTGCGTCTCGTAGACGACGCGCCCCTCGACGCTGTAGCCGGCGACGCCGCTCCCGACGGCGGCGACGAGCAACAGCGCGACGAACCCGCCCGCGACGGCATCGTCGCGGTCGAACTCCGG
Source organism: Halogeometricum sp. CBA1124 (assembly GCF_009741955.1). NCBI lineage: Archaea > Methanobacteriati > Methanobacteriota > Halobacteria > Halobacteriales > Haloferacaceae > Halogeometricum > Halogeometricum sp. CBA1124. The sequence continues at coordinate 54,217 of NZ_WPCD01000002.1, forward strand.
GAGGACGAGGACGAGGGCGGTCAGAAGCGAGAGCGCGCCGAAGACGAACGCGATGTACTCGATGCCGAGCCACGGCACGAGGACGAACGTCGTGGCGAACGCGCCGACGATACTGCCGATCGTGCCGAGCGCGTAGACGTGCCCCGACGCCTCGCCGAGCCCCTCCTTCGCCGACAGTTCGGCCGCGTACGGGCTGACGTAGCCGAGGAGGTACGTCGGCGGGCCGAACAGGAGCGTGATGGCCGGCAGCGACGCGAACCGACTCGGAAGCGGGAAGCCGGTGCTGGCGCGCAACAGCAGGTCGCCGAGGAAGATGAGGCCGGCGACGTACGCCGCCGTCAGGAGGAACACGCGCGCCATCCGCCCGTTCGTCGCTCGCTCGGCCGCCTGCTTGCCGCCGCGGTGGTACCCGTAGCTGAGCGCGGCGAGGAAGACGCCGATGATGCTCCCCCACGTGTAGATGCTGCTGCCGAACTGCGGCGCGATCATCCGCCCGGCGAGAATCTCCAGCCCCATGCTGGCGACGCCGGAGACGAACACCGCAACCTCCGGCCGCGACAGTTCGAACGCGTCCGAGACGCGGGCCGTAGCCATGTGGGTTCGAGGGAGCAGAGACGCTTTAGCGTGGCGTCCGCGGAGCGCTACCGAAAGCCATAGTCCGGTCGTCCGCGAACGGCCGGTCATGCGACTGGCGCGAATCCGGACCGACGACGGCGTACTGACGGGCGAATACGACGACGGAACGGTCGAGACGGACGACGGCGCGTACGTCGTCGGGGAGGACGCCGAACTGCTCGCCCCGTGCGAGCCCTCGGCGTGCTACTGCGTCGGCCGGAACTTCGCCGAGACCATCGAGCAGATGGAGTACGAGACGCCCGACCAGCCCGACTGGTTCATCAAGCCGCCCGTGTCGGTGGTCGCCCCCGACACCGACGTCGAGTACCCGTCGTGGACGGAGGAACTCACCTACGCGGGCGAACTCGCCGCCGTCATCGACGAGGAGTGTACGGACCTCGCCGAGGACGAGGTGGACGACGCCGTGCGGGGGTACACCATCATGAACGACCTGGACGCCCTCGACCAACCGGGCCGCACCGCGCGCAAGGCGTTCGACGGTTCCGGCCCCCTCGGCCCGTGGATAGAGACGGACCTCGACCCCGACGCGTCGACATGACCACCCACGTCGGCGGCGAGTTGCGACAGGAGGCGAACACCGAGTTGATGCTGTTCTCGCCGCGCGAAGTCGTCTCGTTCCTCTCGGAGCGCTACACGTTCAAGCCGGGCGACGTCGTCTCGTTCGGCAGTCCCGCCAACCCCGGACTGGTCGAACCCGGCGACGAGGTGGAGATACGGTACGAGGGCGTCGGGACGCTTCGGAACACCGTCGTCGAGGGGGAGTGAGTCGCCGAACGGCGGCGATAGCGGACGCCGGCGTCCGCGTCGACGGCGCGGGACGCTTCCTCGTCGAGGCCGCGGACCGCGTGGCGGAGGCGAACGTCCGGGCCGTCGTCGACTGAGCGTCGAACGCCGTCTTCCGGTCCCGGGACATAGCTCTGTGACGACATGTCATCACCAGTATGAAATGTAAGCGTTTAATACGGATACCGAGTAGAGCGTCTCTCGGGATGGGAAACGACGGGAAACCGTTCAACGGAAACGTCGACGTACTTCACGAACGCGCGGTCCTGACGCCACTGCCGGACGTCGACGCCGAACGCGAGTTCCACCGGAACATGATGAACGTCGCCGCCGCGCAGGAGCGGAAGGCCGAGATGTTGGCCGACCCCGACGTGCGGTTGCTAGAGGCGTACGAGCGGCAACTGGAGGGAATCGCCGAGACGTACCGACAGCGGTGTCTGCGCGTCGCGGGCGAGGAGTACGAGTCGGTCGCACTCGCCTACGCGCGCGGGGAACGCGACGACGACACCGCGGCCATCGCGGCGTACTACCTGGAGGGACTGTGGCGGATGCAGCAGCGAATCACCGTCTCCGACCTGCTGTTCTTCCCCATCATCCTCCGCTACCCCGACTGCTTCACGGTCAACCTCCGGTTCGCCAGCGGCCACCGGACGACCCGGTCGGTGCTGTACGAGTCGCCCGAACACCTCGTCGAGGAACTCGACGCCCAGTCCGCGCTGACGTACTCCGCGGAGAGCCACTACACGCAACGGGAGGCCGCCGAGGAGATAGCGGCGACGGCGGCGTACATCCGCGAGGCGTTCCCCGACCCCGACGAGACGTCGTTCGAGGAACGGAAGACGGGCGGCATCGTCTCCGGCGGCGGTCGCAAGGGGTCGGTGTTCTCCTCGATGCTGGAGCGCGTCGAACCCGACGTGGACCGCTTCGACGAGGTGCCCGCGTCGCCGACGCTGGTCGAGGCGGGTCCGGAGGCGAAGCGGACCGAGCGCGAGTTGCTCCCCGAGGGGACGTTCGTGCTGTGACGGCGGGCGCGTCGCCGCGGACGCTCACTCCCCGCCGTCGCTCTCCAGCACCGCCCGGCGCGCGAGGGCCTCCTCGAAGAACGAGTCGGGGAGGGCCTCGATGTCGCCCGCCTGCACCCGCCAGAGGTTGGCGTACAGGCCGTCGGCGTCGAGCAGTTCCGCGTGCGTCCCGCGTTCGACGATGCGCCCCCCGTCGAGGACGAGAATCTCGTCGGCGTCCTTCACCGTCGAGAGGCGGTGCGCGATTGCCACCGTCGTCCGGTCGGCGGCGAAGTCGTCGAGGCTCCGCCGGATGAGCGCCTCCGTCTCGGTGTCGACGTGGCTCGTCGCCTCGTCTAAGACGAGAATCGCGGGGTCCTTGAGGAACGTGCGGGCGAGCGTGAGACGCTGCCGCTGGCCGCCGGAGAGCTTCACGCCGCGTTCGCCCACCAGCGTGTCGTAGCCGTCCGGGAGGTTCTCGACGAACTCGTCGGCCGCCGCGCGCCGGGCCGCCGTCCGAACCTCCTCGTCCGTCGCGTCGAACGTCCCGTACGCGATGTTCTCCCTGACGGTGCCGTAGAAGAGGAACGGCTCCTGCGAGACGTAGCCGACGGCCCGCCGGAGACTCGCGAGCGACAGGTCGCGCACGTCGTGGCCGTCGATGCGGACGACGCCGTCGTCGGGGTCGTACAGTCGGACGAGCAGTTTCACGAGCGTCGACTTACCGCTACCAGTCGGGCCGACGACGCCGACCGTCCCGCCCGGTTCGACGCCGAACGAGACGTCGCGGAGGACCGGCGAGCGCGGCACGTCGTCGCCGCCGTCGTCGCCGCCGGCGAGGGCCGTCGACTCGCCGTAGCCGAACGTCACCCCCTCGTAGTCGATGCGGCCGGCGACGGCGTCGAGCGTCAGCGCGTCCGCCCGTTCGCCGACCGAGCGTTCGGCGCGGAGCAGTCCGTCCACCCGCTCGCTGGAGGCCTTCGCGCGCTGGTAGCTGTTGATTATCTGGCCGAACTGCGCGAGTGGCCAGACGAACTGCTGCGTGTAGAGCATGAACGCCACGAACTCCCCGGGCGAGAGGGTTCCCGAGAGAAACGCCGGCGGGCCGTTCAGCACCCAGAGCGCGCCGACGACGAACGTGAGCGCGAAACTCAGCCCGGAGACGAGCGAGAGGCCGGGGAAGAACGTGATTCTGGTCCGGATGGCGTCCCAGTTGGCGTCGTAGTAGGCCCGCGACGCCTCGCGGACCCGGTCCACCTCGTACGCCTCGGCGTGTTCGGTCTTGATGACCTCGATGCCGCCGACGTTGTTCTCCAGTCGGGCGTTCAGCTCGCCGACGCGTCCGCGCATCCGGGCGTACTTCGGCTGGACGCGCCGGACGAAGACGAACGTGAAGACCGCCAGCAGGGGGACGGCCGTCATCGAGGCGAGCGCCAGCCACGGGTTGAGCGTCGCCAGCACGACGCCGACGCCGACGACGAGGGCGACGAGTCGCAGCGTCGAACTGACGCCGTCGGTCAGGAACGACTCCAACTGGTTCACGTCGTTGTTCAGCACCGACAGCAGTTCGCCGGTCCGCGGTCGTCGAAGAACGCGCGGTCCTGTCGCTGCAGCACCTCGTACGCGTCGACGCGGAGCGCGTGCTGGATGTTCTGTGCGAAGTGGTTCCAGCCGTACCCCTGCAGCCACGACGCCACCGCGCTCGCGAGCGCCGCGGCGACGAGGACGCCCGCGGTGAACCACACCTGTCCGGCGGCCGTCTCCGGCACCCACGTCGCGGGGACGAGTGGCAGTTCGTACCGCCGCGTCCCCAGCAGGACGGCGTCGATGGCCAGACCCAACAGCAACGGCGGGAGCAGCCCCGTCGACCGTGCGAAGAGCGTCATCACCGCACCGAGGACCGCGTCCCCGACGTTCTCGCGCCCGTACGTCGCGTACAGTCGCCACATCGACCCGCCGTCGGACGCGAACGACTCCGCCTCGTCCGGGTCGTCGGCCGCCGCGTTCCTCACGCCGGCCACCACCGCCCCCGCCTCCGGTACTCGTTCACGAGTAGTACAGCGGCCCGAGCTATATAGCGCGCTCGTCGGTTCGGGGCAAACGGTTTCGTTCCGGCGGGTCGAATCGGAAGCGATGCCGCTCCCGGGAGCCGCGGTGGTCCGGCGCAACGTCGCCGTCGGCGCGTCTGCGCGACGGTGCTGGTCGTGAGTGCCGAACTCCTCGTGCCGGCGGTTCTCGGCGGCCCGCAAGGCGAGACGACGCAGTACGCCCTCTACCTGGTCACGTTCTCGCTGTGGATGACGTGGTTCGTCCTGACCGGCGTGGACGTCCTCGCGGCCGGCGAGTGAGGACGACCGGTCCGCCCGACGCGGCCGCCGACATCCCGAATAGCTATACCGCGAACTGCAAAGGAGAGTGTATGAACGGTGACGGTGCGGAGTCGGAGGGCGTCGAGTCTCGTCTGTCGTCCGGAGAGACAGCCCCGATACGCGTCCTCCACGTGGACGACGACCCGGCGTTCGGTGACCTCACCGCCGCACGACTGGCGCGGACGGACGGGGACGGCGGGCCGATTCGCGTCGAGAGCGTCACGGAACCCGACGCGGCGCTGGACCGACTGGACGACGCCGACTGCGTCGTCAGCGACTTCGAGATGCCGGAGACGGACGGGCTCGACCTCCTCGACACGGCCCGCGACCGACGGCCGGACCTGCCGTTCGTCCTCTTCACGGGCAAGGGCTCAGAGGAGATAGCCAGCCGGGCCATCTCCGCGGGCGTGACCGACTACCTCCGGAAGGGCGGCAGCGCCGACCGGTTCGACGTGCTCGCGAACCGGATTCGGAACGCCGTCGCCCGCTACCGCGCGGAACGCGAGGCCGAACGCCGCGAGACGCACCTCCGGCGCGTCGTGGACGTCCTCCCCGAGTGCATCTTCGTGAAGGACGCGGCGGGTCGGTACGTGCTGATGAACCGGGCCGGCGCCGAGACGTACGGGATGGAGCCGGCCGAGGTGGAAGGGCGGTTGGAAGCCGACATCCTGCCGCCCGAGGACGCCGAGCGGTTCCGCGAGGAGGACCGCGAGATACTGGCGTCGGGCGAACCAACGTACCGTCCCGAGCAACGGCGACGGACCGATGACGGTTCGCTCATCGTCGAACGCGTGCAGAAACTCCCGTTCGACCTCGCGCCGAGCGGTGAGGGGGTGCTAGGAGTCGTCGAGGACATCACCGACGAACACTTCCGACGGCGGCGCCGCGAGGCGGCGCTCTCGGCCGTCGGCGACGCCGAGTCCGCGCTGGCGGAGGCCCGGACGGCCGACGGCGAGGCGGCCGCCGACGCGCACGACCGGTGTGCGAACGCGCTGGAGCGAGTCCGGACGCTCCTCTCGAACGGTGGTCCACTCGACGACGACTCGCCGGCGGGCGACTCGACGGACGACGATTCGCCGGACGGGGGCGAGTAGCCGCCGCGGGCCGAGCGGGCCGCGTCGCTCCCGGGCGGTCAGACGGGGTCCGTCCGCTCGACGGCCCGTTCGAGAACGTCGAGGAACGCCGGGTTGTGCGACTCCGCGGCGTGCGCGACGTTCCACAGGCCGCCGGCGCGAATCTTCGCGCTCCGAGCGTAGCCGCCGAGCCAGTCGCTTCGCCGCGGGTCCGCGGGGCGTCGGTCGAAGTTGCTCGCGAGGGCGATGGTGTTGCGTTCGACGAACGCCCGGTCGCTGTCGGGGCCGGGTTCGTCGTCGAGGGCGACCCAGAGGAACGGCTGGTCGCGGAGGAAGGCGCTGACCCGGCGTTCCAGCGGGTACTCCTCGTCGCGGACCGCGGCCCTGTCGCGGCCGTCCGGCACCGACGGCGTCCCCCAGTCGGGGTAGTGGTCGTGGAGGCCGTAGCGCTCGACGAACGCCTCGCCGACGCGTCGGCGGTAGACGGACCCGCGGTGGTTGCCGCCGTGCGGGTGGTCGTCGCTTCGCGCGCCGGTGCCGTAGTGCTGTTTCAGCCGGTCCCACAGCGCGGTCGAACTGCCCGCGGAGACGGCGTGCGTCCCGACGCGCGTCAGGCGACGCTGACCGCTCTCGGCGCGCGTCTCCCCCGGCGCGAAGAAGAAGTACACCCCTCGCTTCGGCCAGTCCGCGTACCCCGTGCAGTCGGCGAGTCGCTTCGCGCCGCCGACGCGGGCTTCGAGTCGGTCGAACAGGGCGTACAGCCGGTCGAGGTCCGCGCTGCGCTCCATCGTCACGGAGTAGTCGCGGGCTCCGACAAAAACCTTCGTCGCCTCTGACCGGTCAGGCGGGCGGTCCTCCCGCCTCTCAGTCGTACGTCCGGTGACTCGCGGTCCCCACGTCGATACGGACGAGCGTGTTCTCCGCCCACGCGTCGTCGTCGACGCCGTACTTGCGGTTTATCTTCCGCGTCGCCTCGCGGGTGGCTTCGGCGTCGTCCACCACCGTCGCCGTCCCGAGCAGCGACACCATCCACTGGGCGTCGCCGCCGTCGTCCTTCTGTATCGAGAGGGCGACGCGGGGGTTCTCGCGGATGTTCCGGAGCTTCGTCCCGCCCGTGACGAGTTCGACGACGCCGTCCTCGTAGCGGTACCAGACGGGAGCGACGTGCGGGCGGCCGTCCCGACAGGTCGCCACGTGGGCCATCAGCGGTTCGCTCGTCAGTAACTGCGCTATCTCGTCGGAGACGCCTGACGCCATACCGTCACGTCGAAGCCGAGCGAGAAAACTCTCCGGGCGCAGTGCGCGGCCGACGAGACGTTCGACGGCGTGGCCACACGCGGGAGACATTCACGTGCGAAGACGACGTATCTACGTCGCGCGGTCAGACCGCGCGGTGTGAGACATGAGAGACGATTCAGAACGGACGAACGGGAACCAGACCGCCGACGGGGCGGACGCGGGAGCAGAGCGGATGTGCGTGGTCACGCGATCCGGTCCGACCGTCCCGTGTGCGAACTTCAAAGCGATAGACTCCGGCGTCCTCCTCTTCGAGGACGAGAAGCGAAAGCGCGTGTCGGGGTTCGTCCCGCACGACGAACTCCTGTACGTGCTTCCGGCGGCCGTGCTCGCGGAGGACGGGCGGACACTCGGCGGGGAGGCCGAGGAGGGGTTCCAGAGTGAACTGACCGTCCTCGGCGGCCTCGGCGAGACGTACGCGCGGCGACTCCACGACGCCGGTATCGACTCGCTCGCGGCGCTTCGAGACGCCGACGCCGCCACGGTGGCGACGGCCGCGACCGTCGCCGAGAGTCGGGCGAGGAGGTGGCGCGCCGCGGCGAGCGAACGAGAGGCGGCCGGACGCGACACTGCATCGGAGTCCGAGTCCGATTCGGCGGCGTCCGAAGACGAGTCGACGGACGACGCCGGAACCGGGTCCGGGCCGGCCGCGTCGGCGTCGGAGTCGTCCGAAGCGACCGACTCCGAGGGCTGAGGTCACTCGGCGTGGAACGATGCGACGAAGTCGTCGGTCGACTCGCGCCACGCGGCCGCGAGGCGGTCCTCGAACGTCTCGTCGGCGAGGGGGTCGACCGCGTCGTTGGCGTCCAACCACTCGACGGTTCGCCTGACCCCCGTCTCGAAGTCGACGGTGTACTCGAAGCCCAAGTCGCGTCTGGCCTTCGCGTTGTCGAAGACGGTGCTGTACCGGAAGTGGTCGCGGAGCATCTCGGTCCGGTCGGGGGCGACGGCGCGGAGGACGTCCGTCGGGACGTGGACGAGGTCCGGGTCGGGCGCGTCGAGGGCGGCGGCGACGCGTTCGTGGTACTGGTTCCACGTGATGGTCTCCTCGCTCGTGACGTGGTACGCCTCGCCCGCCACCGTCTCGGCGTCGGCTTCGACGGCACCGACGAACGCGCGGGCCACGTCGTCGCGGTGGCACGGCCCCCACAGCGAGGTGCCGTCGCCGTGGACGACGACGGGTCGACCCTCGCGGACGCGCGAGACGTACGAGGAGTCCGTCCCGAACGTGTGGAGGAGCGTCCCGCCCTCGCCGTAGGTGCTCCACGGCCGGATAACCGTCGCGTCGAACGCGTCGCCGTCGGCCGCGAACAACACGTCCTCGGCGGCAATCTTGCCCGCGGCGTAGTCGCTGACGGGCGGCCGGCGCGGCGCGTCCTCGGTGACGGGGTTCGACTGCGGGGGGCGGTGGTAGACGTCGACGGTCGAGCAGAGGACGAAGCGGTCGACGCGGCCCTCGACGCCCGGATGGCGCTCTCGGCGTCCTCGGCGGAGAAACACACCATGTCGACGACGGCGTCCGGCGCGGGGTCGAGTTCGCGCATCCGGCGCTCGAACGCGCCGTAGTCGGTCCGGTCGGCGCGGACCTCGCGGACGCCGTCCGGAATCTCGGCGTCCGTCTCGCCGCGCGTCACCGTCGTCACGTCGTGTCCCGACGTGACCAGTTGCCGCGTGATTCCCGTGCTGATGAGGCCGGTGCCGCCGACGATGAGGACGTGCATACTCGACGTGCGGCACGGCGGGAGAAAAGGACGCCGCCGGGTCGGACGGCGGCGGTCGGACCGTCCGACCCGGTCGCGTTCGAGTCCCCGCGCCCGGTCAGTCCCGCACGTCGCCGCCGTCAGTCTCGACGGAGACGGCGTCCGGCGGTCGGGACGACGACTCGGTGTCGGTCGCTGGCGACGTGTCGGCGTCGGTGGAGTCGTCGGTCGCTGGCGGCGTGTCGGCGTCGAGAGCGTCGTCGACCGATGGCGACGTGTCGGCGTCGGCCGGTGATGACTCGTCGGCGACGGCCGTCTCGCCGGTCACGTCGAAGCGGTCGAGCGTCCCCCGCAGGTCGTCTGCCCGGTCGGCGAGCGAATCGACGCCGTCGGACACCGACGCCAGCGAGGCGGTCTGTTGCTGGGTCGCGGCGGCGGCGTCCTCGGCGGCCGAACTCGTCCGGTCGCTGATGTCGGAGACGTCGGCGACGACGTCCTCCACCTCGGCCGCCGTCGCCGCCTGCCGTTCGGTGGCGGCGCGTATCTCCCGGACGTCCTCGGTCGTCCGTTCCACGTCGTCCACGATGGTCTCGATGGCGTCCATCGCCTCCTCGACCGTCTCGGAGCCGTCCACGACGCGTTCTCGGGTGCGCCGGATGTCCGCGGCCGTCGTCTCGGTCTGGTCGCGCACCCGGTCGATGGACGACTCGATGTCCCCCGTCGCCGCCTGCGTCTCCTCGGCGAGTTGCTTCACCTCGTCGGCGACGACGGCGAAGCCCTCGCCCGCCTCGCCGGCGCGGGCCGCCTCGATGGAGGCGTTCAGGGCGAGCACGTTCGTCTGGTCGGCGATGTCGTCGATGAAGGAGACGACCGACTCTATCTCCTCGATGACCGCCTCCAGTTCCGCGACCGTCTCGACGGTGGTCGCCGTCGCCTCGTCGATGGCGCGGAGTTCGGTCACCGCGTCTTCGGCGGCCGCGCGGCCGCGTTCGCCGCGTTCCCGCGCGGCGTCGGCCCGGTCGGCCACGTCGGCCGCCGAGGCGGTCATCTGCTGAATCGTCGCGGAGAACTCGGTCATCCGGTCGGCGGCGTCCGTCAGGTGGTCGTCCTGTCGAACCGCGTCGTCGAGGATGTCGGTCATCGACGCCGAGACGCTCTCGCTCGCCTCGCGCACCTCCGCGACGCTCGCACTCGTCTCCGCGCCCGCCTCGGCCACGTCCTCGCTGAACGCCTGCGCGTCGGCGACGACGGCCGCGAGTTCGTCCATCGTCCGGTTGTACGCGCGGGCCACGTCGGCCATCGCCTCGTTCTCGTCGTCGGGGTCCATCCGGCACGCGAGGTCGCCGTCCGCACTGCGCTCCATCACGGCACGGTACTCCTCGGCGGTCGATTCGAGGTGGTCGTTGAGCGCCTCGGCCTCGTGCAGACTCGACTGTAACGACGCGCGCATCTCGTCGAACGCGTCGTAGAGACGTCCGAACTCGTCCTCGCGAGACGATTCGAGGGGGACCGACAGGTCGCCGTCGGCCATCGTCTCCGCGCGGTCGGTGAGATGCGTCAGCGTCCGCGTCGTCCGTCGGCCGAGGGCGGCCGCGACGACACCGAGTGCGCCCACCGCGGCGAGGACGGTCCACAGCAGACTCTCGCCCACGCCGTTTCTGAGAGCGTAGGCGCTCTCGGTCGGGACCCGCGTGCCGATGACCCAGTTCACGCCGTCGAGGGAGGCGTAGGCGGCCACGGCGTCGTCGCCGCGGAAGAACCGGGCCGTGTCGCCGACGGTGGCGGCCGAGAGGTTCGCCACCGGAGCGGAGGCGTTCGACGCCGCCGTCCCGGCGTCGGAGTCGGTGGAGACGACCGGGTCGCCGTCGGCCGCGTAGACGGTCGTCTCCCCGCCCGCCATCGTCTGGTAGAACTGGTCGACCCGGTGGGTGAGGTTCACGGTCACGACGACGGCGTGTTCGGTGTTCGAGGGGACGGCGCTGACGAACGCCAGCGCCTGCCCGTCGGCCACGGGAGACCGGTAGGGCGTCTGTGAGACGTGGACGACGCCGGCGTCGTTCGTCGCCGAGTCGATGGCGGCGCGGTTCTCCCCCCACGGGAGACCCATCTCGGCGGCGTTCGCGCCCTTCATCTCGCGGGCCGTGCTGGAGACCACGTCGCCGGAGGCGACGCGGACGAGTGAATCGCGACGACGTCGGCCGACAGGTCGTCGGCCTGGTCGAACAGGTAGAGGTCTATCTTCCGCTCCTGCCCGAGTTGGAACGCCTTGGCCTGCGAGAGCGACCGGGTCTGCGCGGACTTGCTCGCCAGCCACTCGTCCATCCCGTCGGCCTGCAACTCAGCCGTCGAGGTGACCTGTTGTTCGACCTGCCCGTCCAGCGAGTCCGTCACCCGCGCGTACGAGACGGCGCCGACCGACCCCATGACGAGCATGGCGACGAGCATCGCCGCGGCGAACTTCCACGCGTACCGCCGCCGGACGACGCGCGGAACCAGCCCTCTCACACCCGGGCGCGGGACGCCGCGGCGGACGCGCCGAACCGCATCCCGGACGCGAGCGACCGAAGCCGTGACCAGATACTTCCCATCGCCCGGACGTGCCTTCTCATCGGTGATAAAATGTCGTAATATATAGGTTATTGAGCGAACGATTGCCGTACCCGAATATCGCTCTGAGCGCCTGAGATTCGAGAATTATCTCGAACGGCGCGTCAGCGATGATGCCAGCCGATGTTTTCGAGTCTGATAGCATCTCACCGACGGGCGAGGAAGAGCAACTCCGCGACGACGAGCGAACACGACCCGAGTAGCACCGACGTGCCGCCGAGGGCGAACGGGACGGCGGTGACACCGGCCTCGGCGGTCACCAGCGACCCCGGAGACGCGGCGGCGAGGAGGGCCTCGGCGGGGTACGCGACGCCGGCCACGACGGCAACCAGTCCCGCGAGAAAGAGGAGGTACACAGGGAGAGACGGCCCTCGGCGGCGCGGGCCGGCGGGTCGGACCATACCCCGGCCACGTCGAGGAGCCGAATGAGTATGGGCCGCGTATCCGGGCGCAACGGTGCGATACCGGCGGTTATCGTGTTCGTAAGCGACGCGGCGGCGACGCCGGACGGCGCGGAGTCGTCAGTCGTCGGGGTCGAAGTCCAAGGCGACGGAGTTGATGCAGTAGCGCTTACCGGTGGGGTCCGGGCCGTCGTCGAACACGTGGCCGAGGTGCCCGCCGCAGTTCTTGCACGTCACCTCGATGCGTCGCATCCCGTGTCGGGTGTCCGTTTCCGTCTCGACGGCGTCGTCGTGCGCGGCGAAGAACGACGGCCACCCGCAACCGGAGTCGTACTTCGTCTCGGCCGCGAACAGTTCGGCGCCGCACCCCGCACAGCGGTAGACGCCGTCCTCGTCTCTGTCCACGTGTTCGCCGCTGAAGCGAGGTTCCGTCCCGCGTTCGCGCAGCACGTGGTACTCGTCCGCCGAGAGCCGTTCGCGCCACTCCTCGTCGGTCGTCGGGGGGTCCTCCGACTGGTGTTCGGACATACGTACCGGTAGGCGTTCGACGGCAAAGAACCCACTCACCGGGTGCGACGGCGCTCGAACGGTCACGACGGGGTCGCATCCGCGTCCGCGGGCCCCCGCGACCCGGGAGGAACGCGGCCGTTGACGGCGAGGACGCGGACCCGCCGAAGAGCGGTTCGACGGCGGGGCGTCGGCGACGACTCACTCGTACGCTTCCTCTTTCTGCTCGATGCCGCGTAGCTCCTCGACCTGTAGTTTCCACCCGCTGAGCGAGTCGATGGCGTCCGACTGCTCGAAGGCGGTCATGAACCAGGCGTTGTCGTCCAGCGTCGCGACGAAGTCGTCCCACTCGTCGCCGTCCCTGTCGAGCGCTCTGACCGTCCCGGTGACGGCGACGCTCTGCCACTCGAAGCGGTCGCGGATGTCGGTGACGAGGAGGCGTGCCGTCGCGCCGTCCCGGATGAACTCCATCTTCGTCGGATTCGGGGTGTCTTCGAGGAATCCGAAGTAGACGGCGTCGCCGTCGTAGCCGAACGAGATGGGGAGGCTGTACGGTTCGCCGTCTCGGCAGAGCGACACGACGCCGTGTCCCTGTCCCTCCAACAACGCGTCGATGTCCCGCTGGTCCATCGGAACGCCGCTGAACTGAGCGTATGGGTTGCTTGACATTTTTATCCCAGAAAAGTAACGACACCGACTCACAACTAGTTTTGGGTGGGAGTTACCGCTCGGTAGAACTATTTGGGTCCCGACACGCGCGGGAATCGACCGACTGACCCCGGGGCGGGCCGCGGCGGCGGACCCCGGGATGGGTCGCGGCGGCGGACCGGACTCAGTCGTCGCGGCGGAGGAACTTCGGCAGTTTGAGCCGTTCGAGGTCGTCCACGTCGAGTTCGAGCATCGAGGCGCGTTCGACGGCGGTCGGCAGTTCCGACGGCGTCTCGTCGGTGTCTATCTCCTCGGCCGACGGGTCCAGGTCGATACCCTTCGCCTCGACGAGGTGTTCCCACGCCGCGTCGTCGGACTCGTACTCCTCCCGGTGGTCGCGCAACGCGTTCCGACCCTCGTTGTACGCCAAGTCGAGGACGCTCCGCTGGTAAGCCGTGTCGGCGATTCGGAGGATTCGGGTCCGCTCGTCGTCGTACTCGTGGCCCAACTCGGCGGAGATGCCCAGGGCGTACATCCGACGGAGCGCCTCCTCGGCGCTGATAGTCTCCCAGTCCAGGTCGAACGCGCGTTCGTACATGAGTCAGAAGTCCACGTGGTCCATCGGGTCCACGACGAGCCCCTCGTCTTCGAACTTCAGCGAGCGGATATCGCAGTCGATGTCCGTCCCGCGCATCTTCACCACCTGAATGCCCCGCGTCATCCCCGTCGCTTCGAGGTAGTTGTGGAAGAAGATGACGCCGTGCGCGAGGAAGTGCTCGTCGGAGTACGAACTCGGGTCCGTCATCTCCGAGATGAGGAGGGTCGTCGCGTCCCCCTGCTTCAGCGCGGTCAGAAACCGCGTCATCTCCGCGTCGTCGCCGGTGAACAGCAGTTGGAGGAGCATCGTCGAGTCGATGACGAGGCGGTCCACCTTCCGCGAGTTCACGAAGGCGACGATCTTGTCGGTGAGACTCTGCACGCCGGACGTCCCCCCCGTTGCCCGAGAACTGGTTCAGCACGTGCTTGCCCTTCTGACTGGCGAGGTTGATGAACCGGAACTGGTCGGACGACGTGAGCGTCTCGAAGCCGAAGTCGTAGCTCGACATGTCGTTGACGAGTTCCTCTCGGGTCTCGTGCATCGTGATGTACATACAGTTCTCCCCGTTTCGAAGTCCCTCTGCGACGAACTGGGCGGTGAACGTCGTCTTTCCGCTTCCCGGAGGACCTGAGAGCACGTAGAGTCGGCCGGGGAGGAACCCACCTTGGATGAGGTGATCGAATCCACTTACCCCACTCGGAATCCGCATACCGCTACTCTCCGTATTCTGACTTATAATCGTTCCGGGGGATTACGTCACTCGGGGAACAGCTCGCGTTCCCGGTCGATGGCGTCGATACGGGCGACGTCCGAGGCGTCGAGTTCCAGCGTCGTCGCGGCGTCGAGGTTCGCGCGGAGGTGCGATTCCGAACTGGCCTTCGGGACGACGGCGAACCCCTTCGCCCGCACCCACGCCAGCGAGACGGCGTGCGGCGTGGCGTCGTGTTTCTCGGCCACCGCGACGACTTCGGGCACGTCGGCGACGCGCCCGCCAGCCAACGGCGAGTAGGCGACGGGCGCGTAACCGTGTTCGCGCGCGTCGGCGAGGAGTTCCGGCCGGGTGAACAGGGGGTGGTACTCCGTCTGGTGGGCGGCGATGGGCGCCTCGAGGTGCGCGCGAGCGGTTTCGAGGTCCGACAGCTCGAAGTTGCTCACGCCGACGTGGCGAATCAGCCCCTCCTCGCGCAGTCGGTCGAACGCCGCCAGCGTCTCCGGCGGGTCGTACGCGTCGATGGGCCGGTGGACGTACAGCAGGTCCAGATAGTCCACGCCCAACTTCGCCATGCTCTCGCGCGTGCTCGAAATCACGTCGTCGTGGGCCAGTTGATCGGCCCACACCTTCGTCGCGAGGAACACGTCCTCGCGCGGCACGTCCGCCGCGGCGAGGGCGTCGCCGACGACGGCCTCGTTCCCGTATATCTGCGCGGTGTCGACGTGGCGGTAGCCCATCTCGACGGCCGTCGTCACGGCCCGCGCGGCGGCGGCGGTGTCCAGTCCCATCGTCCCGAGTCCGACGGCCGGCACTTCGGCGTCGCCGACGGTCGGTCCGGCGTCGTCCGTCATCGGTGGTCACCGTCCGGTTCGCCGTCGTCGCGGGGGACCGCGTCGTACTCCATGGAGAGTGAGCGAGGCGCGGCGGTAATAGCGTACCGTCTGCCGGTGAGAACCGCCGACACGTTTTCGTCCGCCGGCCGACTACTCTCACTTGCGGACCTCGCGTCCGTTTCGTGTGCAATCGGTTCATGGTGGGACATGCCTCTCTTCGCACACGTCGCCTTCTTTCCGCCCCGTCCGGAACCGCCGACGCCCGAACGGTAAAGCGACGCGAGTCCTAACTCGCCCACATGAACGTGACGACGGAATCGGACGACGGCGCGGAGCGACGATGACGCTGCGCGTCGGCATCGTCGGCGCGGGCGCGGCGGGCATCGGGGCGGCCGACGCCCTCCGCGACGCGGACGCCGACGTGACCATCGTCGAGAAGAGTCGCGGCGTCTGCGGGCGGGCGGCGACGCGGCGCAAGAACGGCTGTCGCTACGAACACGGCGCGAACTACGTCAAAGACCCCGACGAGCGGACGGAGGCGCTGATTCGGGACCTCGGCGAGGACGGACTCGTGGACGTCGAGGAACCGGTGTGGGTGTTCGACGCCGACGGCGAGATGGCCGAGGGCGACGACGACGAGGCGCACAAGTGGACGTGGACGGCGGGCATCACCCAGTTGGGCAAGCGTCTCCTCGCCCGGACCGACGCGACGGTGCGGCGGACGACCCGCGTCGAGTCGGTGACGCGCGACGAGTCCGCGGCGACGTGGACGCTCACCGACGCCGACGGCGGGACGCACGGCCCGTTCGACCGTCTGTTGCTCACCCCGCCCGCGCCGCAGACGGCGGCCCTCCTGCGAGCGACCGACTGGGACGACGGCCGACTGGACGACGTGGTCGCCGCCGTCGAAGACGTCTCGTACCGGACCATCCGGACGTTCGTCCTGCACTACCCGTTCCGCGAGTCGTACCCGTGGTACGGCCTCGTCAACGTGGACAAAGCGCACGAGGTGGGGTGGCTCTCGCGCGAGGAGTGCAAGGACGGCCACGTCCCCGACGGCGAGAGCCTCCTGATAGCCCAGATGAGTCCGGAGTGGTCGGCGGCGCGGTACGACGACCCACTCGACGAGGCGGGCGACGACGCGGCGGCGCTCGTCGCCGCGTTGCTGGACGACGACCGGTACGCCGACCCGGACTGGGTCGACGACCAGGGCTGGCGCTACGCGCTCCCGAACGGCGGCGTCGACGCGGACGCACTCGCCGCCGTCGAGGACGC